>JAFVWV010000048.1 GCA_017501495.1 Bacteroidales bacterium
ACCGTTCTGGCAACGGTACGATAGACTGGGTGCGTCGGCCCGGCGAAGAAGTGTGGTATTCAATGAACCATACGGACTTGGATGCAGTAGGTGTGAATGCGTCGGCCGTTGTCAGAATGGATATGGCCACGTTGCGAGCAGCTTATTCGTGGTGCCATATTATGCAGGACGCTGGCGGATGGATCAGCGGGTCGGCACTCGATTATCTGCGCCACAAAGGGAGCCTGTCAATCTGTGTCGAACCTGTCAAGGGGTTGAGGATAAAAGCAGATGCTACCTATCGTTTCCGGGAGGGCTTCTATACCGATGCCGATGGCAATATTTTAAGCTATGGCGGTGTATTGCTTTTTGGTGCAGGAGCCGAATACCAATGGCATAAGATGACTCTTTTTGCTGACGGCTTTAACCTGAGCGGCCGTCATTATCGCGACCATGGCGGTGTGCCAATGCCGGGCACCACGTTCATAGCCGGCGTGAGGCTTGATTTGTAGGCTTCGGTACCCGTATCGGGAACCAGCTGCGTACGGGCTGGTCCAGTCCCAGACCGTTCATAAAGTTATATGTAGCCAAACGCAATGCCACACCAACAGCATCAATGTCGTAGGCGAATTGGGGGCCTCCGTCGAGAGGCTCCCAATCCACTTCATTGTTGCAGAATGGATTTGGCGTGATGCTGGTGCGACGTGCTCCGTATCGTTCAGGATGTTGTCCGCTTGGACTGTGGCATGTCATGGCGTAGCGGTGCCAGAAAGCGCTCTGCACGATGCCTTCGTCGAACATCTGGCGTACAGTCTCCAGCGCATCCACGGTTTCTTGCAAAGTTTCTGTTGGAAATCCATACATGAGGTAGGTGTGAACCATGATGCCGGCATCGCGTAGGTGGCGGCAGGCATCAACAGTTTGCTTGACGGTTACCCCTTTGTCAATAAGTTTCAACAGCCTGTCGCTGGCCACTTCAAGGCCACCACTTACTGCCACCATTCCGGCTTCTGCCAACAGCAGGCAGAGCTCTTCTGTGTAGGCATGTTCAAATCTTATGTTGCCCCAGAAACTCACTGTAAGCCTTCGACGCAGTATTTCTTTGCTTGTCTCCATCAGCAATTTGGGAGGCAGTGCTTCATCTACAAAATGGAAGCCTGTGCGCCCGGTCTGCTCCATGACGCGTTCCATGTGATCCACTATGGTTGAGGCCTGTGGCGCATTGTAGCGGCCTATGTAGTCGAGCATTGTGTCGCAAAAAGCACAGCGATGCCAGTAGCAGCCGTGAGCCATCACCATCTTGTTCCATCGGCCTTGGCTCCATAAACGATGCATAGGGTTGGTCATCTCGACAAGTGACAGGTATTTGTCAAGTGGTAATCCGGCGTAGTCGGGACACATGCTGACGGCATCTTTGCAGCCGTCGATCACCACCTCGTCGCAAAACTCATAAATGCGAGGCTCGTCAAGCTGTCGCCACTCTGTATTGGGAAATCCGCCGCCGAACTCAATGGTACATTGTGTGTGGCGTTTAAGCCATTGGCCGCAACGCATGGCACCATAAAGGCATCCAGGGAATGGGATGGTGAAGCAGATGCGGTCGGGTTTAAAGTCAGACACTTCAGCCTCGAGCAGTGCAAGCATTATCTTGTCTACGGCAGACGGCTCGCGTTGCAGTTCGGAATAAAGCGGGTCGAAGGTGGGAGCGTCGTTGCTGAGGTATTCGGCATAGCGCACAAGATCGAAGTGCTCATCGACATGTTCGCGCACGTAGTCGGCAATCTCCTCGACAAAGAGCGTGGCCAGATGCTGTGCTTTGTCGGTGGTGCCGCTCACTCCGAACGACCACTCGAGATTGTCGTCGTCGAGCTGGCTGAAGCGCTTGCCCTCGGGCAAAAGAGAGCGGTTGGCGATGCGGGGACCGAGGGTGTCGTCCTGTCCGCGCAGGAACCGCTTGACGGGTTCAATTAGCCGTGCTTCTCGATTCATGCCGATGCCACTCAGGAATTCTTCCGACAGCACACGGTCAGCGACCTCGATGCCGAGGTCGCGTTGACGCACAGTGTGTCCCTCCCTTTCCAGCATAGCCTTCATATAGGCAGTGGCAGGGTAGGGTGTGTTCAATTGCGTGAGTGGCGGTGTTATGAGCAAAATACGCATAATCAATTTTATTAACGTACTATAGAGGAAAATATTATCTGCAATGGCTACAAAAAAACAAGGGTGCCCCATGATGTTTCTGGAAAATGTGGGACACCCTTGTGCAGGAGGTGCATCTTGCGCCTATTCCTTCTTCTTTTTCTTGCGCGCTTTTGCACGGCTAAAGAAGACCATGAAAAGCACGAGCAGGAAAATGAGTCCGCGCAAGCATTCGAGAGTGAGCATATATGTGGCGGTGATGCCGATTAAGAAAGTCAGACCAATGAGTAGCGACCAAAAGATGTTGTGGCAACGAATGCAGTCGTAGACTATTTTGAATATCACAAATGCGACAAGTAGTACGTTGAAGGCGAGAAATGCCCACGACGACACAGCTTGGTTAAAGTAATAGCTGATGCCAACCACGGCACAACCCAGCAGTACGATAAACAGGGCCCATTTCCATTCTTTCCAGGGTTTGTCCTCGATGAGTCCTGCCTCTACAGAAAGCTGGGCGGCTACTTGCATGACGGCACACAGCAGGCTGTAGATGACGAATGTCAGGGCTATAAGTCCCACAATTGCCCATGGCCAGCCTACGATGCTTGGTTGGCAGAACCATCCGATGCAGGGCTGGTTTTCTTGCACACTGTCGGTTAGCAGGGGAAGTCCGTTTTGGAAGCAATAGTAGAACACTGCAACCACAGAGACACCGAGCAGCGCATAGAGCACGGGGTAGTACTGAGGCTTCTCGCGGTGGCGTATCATGTAGTCGAAAGCCTCCATCACTGCCACCAGCACGAAGATGATAATCAGTTGTGCCAGGGGCGAGATGCCGAGCGGGTTGTTGTGGTGCCAGCCCAAGAGGTCGGGCAGATTTGTCACCGGACTGTTGTCGTGTATAAATTGTACGAGGCTCATGACAATATGCTATTTATTTCTTTTTACCTTTCTTGTTGCTGGTATTTGCTTTGCTATCCTGGATGCCCAGTTTGGCCTTGATGGCGGCGGGAATGGCGTCCTTGTGGACAACGATGTTCATGGTTTTGTAGCGGGCAAAGGCTTTGGAGACAAAGAAGTTGCCACCGAACTCGCCGTTGTAGAGGCCCCAGCTGTTCTTCACCATGTAGTATTCGTTGCCCATCTGGTCTTTGGCTTTGCCGAAGATGAGCATGCCGTGGTCGTCGGTGGTCTCCCAGTTGTCGTAGGCCTGCTGGCGCTCTTCCTGGGTCACCCAGCGCTGGGGGGTGGGGTGCTTGGCGGCCTCGTCGGCGATGTCGGCGGCGCTCATGCCGCTCCACTTGGCCTGGTCGCTACCGACCTTGGCGGCAGCATTGCCGTCGGTGGCGGGGAGAACAGCGAAGCCCTTGCGGGTGTAGCGGAAGCCGGGTTCGCTGACGTCAGAACCCCAGGCGATGGTGTAGCCGTTGTCGATGGCGTAGTCGAAGATGTCCATCATCTCATCGATGGGCACGTTGTAGCTCTGGCCCCAGCGCCAGTTGTCCTGGATTTCGAGGACGAAGGGCTCGTAGAAGGGGTGATGGGTGTAGGAGGTGATGGAGACGTAGTCGTCGGGGTTCAGGCCGAGGCTTTCGCCGAAGCTCTTGGGGGTGTATTCAACGCCTTTGTAGTTGAATGTCTCGGGGATCTTGCCAAGGTAGGTTTCATGTACGGCCTTGACGGCTTTGAGCCAGAGGGGTTCTCCGTCGGGGCTGTACTGCAGTTTCTTCAGTTTGCCTTTTGCTACGGCCTCGACCATGCGGTCGGTCAGGGCGCTGAGCTCAGTGTGGTTGCTGAGGGTGTCGCCGTACATGGCACCGGCGGGCATCACCTCGTCGGGAACCATGCCGTAGTGTTTGAGGCAGTAGATGACATCGTTGAAGGCACCGCCCTGGCTGAAGGAGACGTCGCCGTGGGTGCGGACGGCGGCCATGGCACGGTCGTTGTAGGTCTTCTCGACGACATACATCTCGCTGAGGTCGTACTCGCCCTTGCCCAGGCGGAGCAGCTCGGCCTCGAGGAAGGCGATGCCGCTGTAGCTCCAGCAGGTGCCCGCGTTGTTCTGGTCTTTGGTGGAGGTTATGGGCAGCACTTTGATGGTGTCGAATTTGTAGCCCTCGTCCTCTTTCTTTTCGTCCTGTGCGAACACAGAGGTGGCGCAGATGGCAACGGCGCCAAGAATCAGAAATGCTTTCTTCATTTGTTTGATTGTTTGTGTTATTGATTGATTTTTAATTATTTCATACACATGCGATAAATGTTTACCACGTCGTCTTTCGTCAGCGTGCAGAATCCGGGCAGCTTGCCTTCGTAGGGCAGTACGGCTTTGGCGGCCATTGATTCGAAGTGGCTTTCGTCGATGCCACATTCGGGCAGGGTGCGCTTCAGACCAAGGGTGTCGAACAAGAAATGACCAAGTGCATCGATGGCGCGCAGTGCTATCTCGCGTTGAGGCATGGTGGGCTCGATACCGAAGACGTTGATGCCGAATTGGGCTATCTTGGGCATGGTGTCTTTGTTCATGCAGTATTCAAGCCAGCGCGGCGAGAGGATAGCAAGTCCCAGGCCGTGGGTTATGTCATATACAGCTGAGAGCTCGTGCTCCATCGGGTGGCAGCTCCAAGCCTGAGGTTTGTCGGCACCCACCAACCCGTTTATTGCCCAACTCGAAGTCCACATAAGGTTGGCGCGAGCCTCATAGTTTTCGGGCTCGCGAATGGCTATGGGGGCGTAGCGGATTACGGTGCGCATCATGCCTTCGATGAAGGTGTCGAGCATATACATCGTCTCGCCTGGAGCAAAATAGACTTCCATCAAGTGCGAGAAGATGTCGGCACTGCCAGCGGCAGTTTGGAATGGACTCACGCTGTAGGTGAGTGTGGGGTCGAGGAATGAAACTTTCGGAAATAGCAGCTTACTCTGGCGGCCTCGCTTGTCGTCTGTCTCAGGGTTGCTGATGACGCCGCCGCTATCCATTTCCGAGCCGGTGGCCGAAAGTGTCAGTATGCTGACTATGGGCAGTGCTTTTTCCACAGGTGACCATTTATCATAGTCGAAAAAATCCCATGCGTCATGTTCAACACATGCCGCTGCTGCAATCCATTTTGTACAATCGATGGTCGAACCGCCGCCAACTGCCAGCAATACGTCGATATTGTGTTCTTTGCACATCTCTGCTCCCTTGCGAACCGAGTCGATGCGTGGGTTGGGTTCGATACCTGACAACTCATAAAGCTCCATGCCGGCATCTTTCACAGCCTGCTGCACGCGATCGTAGAGGCCTATCTTTTTGATGGAGCCGCCACCGTAGGTGAGTAGCACTCGTTTGCCAAAATGTTTCAGTTCGTCGCCAAGCAGGCTTAATTTGTCATGACCGAAATGTATCTTGACTGGATTCTGGAATGTGAAGTCTTTCATCGTTGTGTGGATATATGGTCTGTTATTCTTCAGGGGCGAACATTGGATCCCAGGCGGGGAGCATTATGGGCTTCTGGTCCATCATGGCGCGGATGTTGGCGGGGATGTACTTCTCCTCCAGCACCACGCGGAACATGTACTCGTTGAACCAGTCGTTGGTCATGATTAGGTTGCCCTGCCAGCCGTAGTTGGGGCCCCAGCTGTTCTCCACCATCCACTTCATCGGTTTGCCGTCCTTGTCGAGGTCGACGGCGCAGAGGGTCATGGCATGGCTGCTGCCGCTGGCGAAGGTGCTGACGCGCTGCTTCTTGTCCATGCCGAAAGTGGTGCCCATGAGGCTCTCGTAGTCGTAGTTGTTCATATCCATCAGGCCGTTGTCGCGGTTGAGGAATTTGCCCACGTCGCAGCTGAAGTACATCATCGTGCTGTCCTTGATGGAGGCTATGCACATGGGGGCGATGTCCTCCATGGGCAGGTTGAGGTAGCGCCAGTTCTGGCCGTCGTAGACGTGGCGGTCGTACTGTATTTCATAGACTTTGTAGTACTCGCGCGTGGTGTCGTTCATCACCATGTAGTACTTGCTGAAGTCGGTCTTGGCGAACTTCTCGTAGAACTCCTTGGGTGTGTAGGTGGCGGTCTCCACTATCTCGCCCTTGGCGTCCTTCTGCTGCCAGGTGAACTCTGCCGGCGGCTCGCCCATGGTGAGGGCCAGCATGCGGTAGATGGTGCCGAGCATTTCGGTCTTCTTAGCCTGTAGCTTGGCCGGCGTCATGCCCTTTTGGGCTGCCATCTCGCGCAGCTGCAGGCCGTCCTCGCGGAGCTTGAGGGCTATGAGGTTGCTGATGCTGCTGGTGTTGTTGGTGTTGTAGGTCTCCGGCATCACGTCGGCAGGCACGAGGCCGTACTTGTCTATCAGGTTGGCCACGCCGGTGAACTGGCCGCCGTCGCCGATGGGGTTCTTGAAGAGCCACTCCACCTCCTGGTCGTTCATAGGCTTTTTGTATGTGTCAATCATCGCCTGCAGGAAGAGGTTGCTCTTCTCCAACTGGTCGTAGAAGAAAAGGTATGCCTGCGAGAACTGGAAATCGGCGGGCAGGTGGTGCTTGCGGATGGCTTGGTTACGCAGCACGTTCATGCCGGTGAACATCCAGCAGCGGCCACTGCTCTTTTGGTCGGTGACGGCCTTGCTCACAACACGGTGAGAGAAGTGCGAGTCAAATTTCGTGGCGTTCTCGTAGTTCATGGCCAGTTTCTGCGGGCTCTGGTTCACCATGATGTTGCGCAGGGCCTTGTCGGAGGCTGAGCCGCCGAAGCCCTTCTTCATCTGTTGCATCATCTCGGTCGTGATGTCTCCGTTGTAGTCTGGCTGTGTCTGTTTCTTTTTCTGGGCCATGGCACCGCTGGTGGCAAGTGTCATAGCAAGTGCAAGTGCGATGTATCTCTTTGTCATGTTGTTTTATGTTTATGTCGCCCTTAATAATATAATTTGAAGTGCAAAGATACAAAAAAAAGCCCACATGACAAAAATATTTTATCCGCTTTCAATATTTTGTGTATTTTTGCACCCGCAAAAATCAAATAAAATGCACATTATGAAGTATTCCAAAGTGATTATGCTCCTTGCGGCTGTGGCCTTGTCGGCTATGGGCTGCAGCAAGGACGACGACAAGACGCAGGCTGTCGTGCAAGAACCCGAAGTGGTGGCAGACAACATCTATCAGTTCAAAGTTCTCGACGGGCAGGGCGACAGCGTTTCTCTTTCAACCTATGCCGGTCAAGTGCTCTTGGTGGTCAATACCGCTACCCAATGTGGCTACACCCCTCAGTATGAAGACCTGGAACGTATCTATGAAGCTTATCGCGACAGCGGTTTCACCGTCCTCGACTTCCCCTGCAACCAGTTCGGCGGTCAGGCACCCGGCAGTTACGACGATATACATGGTTTCTGCACAGGCGAATATAATATATCATTCCCCCAGTTCGCCAAAATCAATGTCAACGGTTCAAGCGCTTCGCCGCTTTATGTCTGGCTCAAAGAGAAAAAGCCCGGCGAAATCCAGTGGAATTTCACCAAGTTTCTCATCGATCGCGAAGGCAATGTGGTGCGTCGTTTCGAGCCCAATGCCAATATGACGGTGATGGAAAACGCTATCAAGAATCAACTTTAAAACAGTATAATACAAATGAAACGCATTAAATTCATGTTCCTTGCGATTGCCGCTGTGGCTCTCTTCGGCGCCTGCAAGCAGAAGACAGAGAACCCTGCGGTTGCCGATACTCTCGCGGCCGACAATCTTTATCTTTTTGACGCTGTCGATGGCGACGGCAACACCATTGACCTCGCCACGCTCGAGGGCAAGGTGGTGCTTGTGGTCAACACCGCCACCCAGTGCGGATTCACCCCTCAGTATACCGAGTTGCAGCAGCTCTACAGCCGTTATGCCGACCGAGGCCTCTGCATCCTCGATTTCCCATGCAACCAGTTCGGTGCCCAGGCTCCCGGCAGCAACGAAGAGATTCATGCCTTTTGCATCGGCACCTACAACGTGACTTTCCCGCAGATGGCCAAGATCGATGTCAATGGCGACAGCGCTGCTGCGCTCTTCACCTGGCTCAAGGAAAAGGCCCCTTTCGGCGGCTTCGACACCACCGACCCGCGTGGTGCCTATCTCGACAAGATGTTCCGTTCTGCTGATCCGGAGTACGACAAGAATTCCTACATCAAATGGAATTTCACCAAATTCCTCATCGACCGTAAGGGTAACGTGGTGCGCCGTTTCGAGCCTACCGACCCGATGGCCGATGTGGAGAAGGCCATTGAACAACTCCTCTAAATCCGCACATTGCGACAATATTCGACTGCTACACCCTCGTGGCGTAGCAGTCGATATTTTGTATATGGAAGTCCAGCGTAGTTGCCCACCGTGCCGTCGGCCGGCAGCACCCGGTGGCATGGTATGAAGAGGTTCAGCGCGTTGGCGCCGACAGCCGATGCCACGGCCCGCACTGCCGTGTGATAGCCCGTCCGGCGCGCCAGGTCGCTGTAGCTTTCGGTGTGGCCGGGCGGTATGGCCGCTATGGCTCGCCACACGGCCTGCTGCATTGGTGTGCCGTATGTGCGCAATGGCATCGTCATCGGCATGCAGTGCATAAACTGGTTGTCTATCATGCTGGCGGCTGTTTGCGTAACAGCGGTCGGCTGCTCCACCACGTTGACGTCGAAGCCTCTCTGCAGGCGTCGAACGACGGCGCTGTAGTGTGTCGACTCCGGCCACAGGCACAGGCAGAGGCTGTCTCCGATAGAACCCAGTACCACCTCGCCGTAGCGAAAGCGGTGCCGCATAGTGTATATTGTGTTCTCCGGCATGTGTGTAGAGTATGGGGAATGTAAAGAAAACCCCGCCTTTATGGCAGGGTTTCTTAGATCCAAAAAATCTAAAACAAATTACTTTTTTCTCTCGTCTTGACGCTACGCGAACTCTTATTCGCCCTTTTTGCTGTAGCGTTTGTACTTGTTCATGAACTTATCCACGCGACCGGCGGTGTCAACCAGCTTCAGTTTGCCAGTGAAGAAGGGGTGCGAGGTGTTCGAGATTTCGAGTTTCACCACGGGGTACTCTTTGCCGTCGGTGTAGACCACGGTCTCTTTGGTGTTTGCACAGCTCTTGGTGAGGATCATGTTGTCGTTGCTCATGTCTTTAAACACCACGAGGCGGTAGTTTTCGGGATGGATTCCTTTTTTCATTTTTCTCCTTTTTGCCGTCTAACCCGTTAGTTGTTAGACGATTGTTTATATTCCGTTTACTTATTTCGTTTTGCAAAAATACAACTATTTTCCAAACTGGCAAAATTTTCTTTCGTTTTTTTATGAAAAAGTAATCACTCAACCACGAGGCGCCGGGTGGAGGTGCGCCCGTCGGTGGTGGAGAGGCTGACGTGGTAGACACCTCGGGTAAGGTCACCGATTCCGATGGCGGTGTTGTGCGAGTGAATGATTGTGGTGTAGACGGTGCGGCCTTGCGGGTCGTAGAGGGATAGAAGTGCGCTTCGCCAAGAGCGACCGCGTCGAAGATCTCGAGCCGCTCGTGGACGGCCGTACCAAGGCTATATACCTCGAAAACCTCGGAAATCCGGCATTCAATATCC
>JAFVWV010000006.1 GCA_017501495.1 Bacteroidales bacterium
CAGCCTGCATGCACGACAACACTAAAGACGACGCCAAGACATGGTGCTACAAAGGTCTCATCTATAGCCGTATAGGCGGTGAGGCGAGCAATCCCAAGTCCAAGTTCAAAGATCTGGCTCCCGACTGGGCTGAGCAGGCCTATGCCGCCGCCCTCGAGTGCAAGCGCCTCGACACCCAGAACGAATACGCCAACGAAAACAACTCGGTGTTCCGCTTCGTAGGCAACGAATACTACACCCGTGCCACCGAGAGCTACAACAAGAAGAACTTCAGCGAGGCTCTCCAGTATGCCGAAAAGGCCATCGAAATGTTCAACAACAGCGGCGACGGCAAATTCGCCGGCGAAAGCATGTACATCGCCGGCATCAGCGCCAAAGCCCAGAACGACAACGAGGGCGTGAAGAAATACTTCAACAACCTCATCCGCAAGCGCACCGACAAGCAGTACGTCTACCGCACGCTGTTCGAACTCTACAAGCAAGAGGGCGACAAGGCCGGCGCCATGAAGGTGGCCAACAGCTACATGAAGAACCGCAAGGACGACTACAACGCCTACCTGCTCATGGCCGAAGGCTACCTGCTGAACGAAAACCTCGAGAAAGGCAAGGAGATGATCAATGCCGCACTTGAGAAAACCAAAGACTCCATCCACATCTACCCGAAACTGCTCAGCAGCGCAGCCGCCCTGCTCGAGATGACTCAGGACTACGACGGCGCAGAAGCCAAGTACCGCGAATCGCTCACCCTGATTCCAAACCAGTTTGAAGCCAACTTCGGTATGGGCAAGATGATCTTCAACCGTGGTGTGGACAAGCTGGATGCCGCCAACGCTGTGCCGCCGGACGACGAGACCGGCCTCTACGACAAGTTGCTCGGCGAAAGCAACGATTTCTTCCGCCAGTCGATACAGTACTTCACCTCGGCTATCGGATACATCGACGCCCTGCCTTCGACCCAGAAAGACATGCAGCGCGCCAACCTCTTCAACTGCCTCTCGGCCCTGAAGACAGTCTATGCCCGCCTGGAGATGTACGACGACCTGAAAGGCATCAACACCCGTCTGGAAGAAATCCAGAAGCAACAGTGACCTTTGGAAAGGAACAAAAAAAAGAGCCGGTACCCGATGCACCGGCTCTTTTTTTTGCCGTATGGCGCAATAAAATATATTGTTCTTTGTTATATATAGCGTGAAACGGATAGTGTACATACTGCTACTGCTGTCATTAGGCACACGGCTGCTGGCCCAGGGCGTGGTGGAAGGTACGGTGAGCGACGCGCGCACACTCCAGCCGATGGAGATGGTCAATATCGGCATTGTGGGCGGCACAAACGGCACCACGACCGACAGCCGCGGCCACTACAAACTGCATGTGACAGAAAGCGACAGCGTCACCATCCGGTTCTCGTTCACCGGCTATGAGCCCCAAAACTTGCGCGTCAAAGTGAAAGGCTCGCTCCGGATGCGCAATATATCACTCCGTCCGTCGGCCCAACAGCTTGATGCTGTAGAAGTGAGCGACGAAAAAAGCCGCGAGAGCAGCTTCACGCATATCGACGTCGAACGCATCGAGGCCGCAGTGGGCCCCACGGCAGGTGTCGAAGGCGTGTTGAAAACTCTGCCTGATGTAAACTCCAGCAACGAACTCAGCAGCCAATACTCAGTGAGGGGCGGTTCGTTCGACGAGAACCTCGTGTATATCAATGGCGTCGAAGTCTTCCGCCCGATGCTTATCCGCAGCGGACAGCAGGAGGGCATGAGTATCATAAACCCCGACCTTGTCAGCAACATACTCTTTTCGCCCGGCGGATTCGACGCCAGATACGGCGACAAGATGTCGTCTGTGCTCGACATTGCGTATCTTCCAAATCAAGGCCGCATCGGCGGCAAGGTGAGCGCAAGCCTGCTCGGTGCATCGGCTTCGGTGCATGGCAGCATCGGACGGCGGTGGAACTTCATTGCCGGACTGCGTCAACACAGCAACCGCTACATTCTCGGCTCGCTCGACACCAAAGGTAGCTATACAACCAACTATACCGACTTTCAGTCGTGGATTACATATACTGTCAACGACAGACTCGAGTTTGGTCTGCTGGCGCTTTTCACACGCAATGTCTACGGCCTTGTGCCCGAAAGCCAGACGACCGCCTTCGGTGGCTTCAACCAAGCGATGGAGCTCGACATCTATTTCGACGGAGCCGAAGAAGACCGATACCGCACCACGCTCGGTGCCATGACCTTCAGATGGAGGCCCACCGACGATTGGAATGTCTCCGGCAATATTTCGGTGCAGAATATCAGCGAAAACGAACGCTACGACATACAGAGCCAATACTTCCTCTATGAAGTCGGCATGGGTGAGCAGGTAGGGGAGACCGAACGCTTCGACCGCGGCGTGGGCACATTCCTTGAACATGCCCGGAACAGGCTTGGCACAGGTATATATGCATTCGACTTGAATGCCTCTTGCAGAGCCCTGCTCGGCTATTGGCAGATGGGCGTCAAGCTGCAGTATGAAGACGTCAGAGACCGCCTGCGCGAATGGCGGCTGGTCGATTCTGCAGGCTATGCCATTCCGACCACGACATTTGAACCCGGCGACAGTAGCAACGTGCCAAACAGCCCGATACTGCAGCAGTATGCCAACTCGCTCGGTGGCCTCGGCACAATGCGCGGCACTGCCTACTTGCAACGCGAGATAGACCTAACCACCAGAAGCGGTGCGGAACTGAAGTTTGCGGCAGGCCTGCGTGGCACGGCATACAGCACCGAACTTGAATCGCATGACAGTGTTGTCGGTACCGGCCTGCGCGCCATGGTCAGTCCGCGCCTTAGCGCAAGCTACAAACCTCATTGGGAACATGACCTTCTTTTCCGCATTGCGGCAGGCATTTACCCGCAGGCTCCATTCTACCGTGAATACCGCCGTGCCGACGGAAGTCTCAATCCCGAAGTAGACCCTCAGACATCATATCAAGTGATGGGCACCGCCGACTGGAACCTTCGCATTGGGGACCGGCCTTTCAAGATCACCGCCGATGTCTATTATAAATACATCACAGACCTGATTCCTTATACGATAGACAATCTGCGCATAAGCTACGACCCTGATGCCCGCGCGGTGGCTTACGCCACTGGACTGAGCCTGCGTATCAACGGTGATTTCGTCGAAGGTTTAGAGTCGTGGGCCAGCCTATCGATAATGCGTACGCAAGAAGATATAGAGGATGACGAATTCGGATGGCTCGACCGTCCAACCGACCAGCGCTTCGCGTTCAAAGTCTTTCTGCAAGACTATATACCGGACATGCCGTGGTGGCGTATGAGCCTCAGTATGATATATGCAACGGGCATGCCCGTTGTTGCGCCCTATGGCCGACAGGAAAACGCTCTGCGCCTGCCCTCATACCTGCGTGTCGACTGGGGCAATACGGTGCAGCTTTCGCGCTTCACTCGTATAGGCGACTGGCTGCAAAAACGCCATGTCAGCGACGTCCACGTAGGAGTGGAGGTGTTCAATCTTTTCAACTTCCGAAACGTCATCTCTTATCTATGGGTTACCGACATAGACAATATGCCGCGACGTGTGCCCAACTACCTCACTGCCCGTCAGCTCAACTTTAAAATTTCAGTACTCTTCTAACATGATATCCATTCCAGACAGCAGCACTCTTATACCACAGACGCATGGACATTATCAAATCTATAGGTCAACGACAACTGATTTGATACGCCTTGACCTACTCTTTGAGGCCGGTTCAGCCTATCAGCCGCAACCGCTATGTGCCAGTGCGGCAAACAAGCTCTGCACAGTTGCCACACGTGACATGGATTCAGCCGCACTGTCTGAGTTTATGGATTACCGGGGTGTTATTGTGGAAACAAACTGCGAGGTACTTCAAAACACCATAACCGTATATATGCTGCGTCGCTATGCCGATGAAGTGCTGCCTATTGTAGCCAACATGTTGAGCTGTCCTTCTTTCGCCGAGAACGATTTCCGCCCGTGGCAGGCAAAGCGCCGGCATGAAATATTGGCCAATGAGCAACGGAGCGCTATTCAAGCCCGACGGTTATCCTATGAGGCCCTTTTTGGAGTCAATCATCCTCTTGGCCGACATGCAGAAGCTTCCGATGTCGACAGGCTAAGCATAGATACAGTGCGCAGTTACTTCTTTGAGAAGAGTTCATCTCCTACGGGCATAATACTTGCAGGAAATATCGATGATGAAATATTCAATATATTGAATTCCTGTTGTTTTAATATTGTGAGTAGAAGTGCAGCTCTAACATCATTGTCGCCTTCAACAAAGCCCAATGCAGAAGCCATTCTACATCACCAGATTCAAAACTCAGTCCAAACAACACTGCGTGTAGGGCGTGTCATCCCCATGGCTTGGGACAGTCTCGACTATGCACGACTTATGCTTGCAGTAACAGTTCTTGGGGGCTATTTTGGTTCCAGACTGATGAGCAACCTGCGCGAAGACAAAGGATATACATACGGCATTTATGCCCGCACCCAAATCTATCGTGGAACAATGGTTTTCTACATTACAGCCGATGTGGCTGCCGGTACGGCGAAAAAGGCGATTGACGAGATAATGAAAGAACTCCGTAGGTTATGCGATGAACCCATCATGGATGACGAATTGCAACTTGTGAAAACTGTTATGACTGGAGATTTTTTACGCTCTGTCGACGGCATATTTGAACGAGCCGCACGCTATGCAGATATGGTTGGTTGTGATATCAACGAACGATTTACCGACAACCTCAGAGAAATCTTAATCAAGGCCACACCTGCAGAAATTCAGCATGTTGCCAATATGTACCTTAAACCCGAAGATATGGTGGTTTGTACAGCCGGTGCATAACCATAGTGGAGCCTGCGAAAAAGTTTTTTTTCTCTCAAATAAAAAAAATGTGTATCTTTGCACCTGTAATGATATAATTTATGCAATAACATGAAAAAGTTTTTATTAGTTTTATTCTTTTATGCATGTATTGGCTATCCAATAGTCTATGCTCAGTCGGTGAATTGCGACAGCATCGTATTGCCGTACACCGAGGATTTTTACAGTGACAATGGCACATTGCCCGACTGCTGGGTGTACAATGGAACCTACGTCAAATGGAACAACTGGCCTCAAACCAGCGGCAATGGAGAGCTGATGTTTGGAGCCTACTCAGCTGGCTATCCGGCCGTACTTCCGCTGTTTTTTGCCTCATCACTGTCTAAACTGGAGATTACATTCAAGACCAAATGCGGCACACCTGCTGAAGGCGACGCCATCCTCATAGGTGTGGCAGACGATGCTGGCAATCTGTTGCAGTGGATTGACACTATCACAGATCCCAACCACTCACGCAATGCTTGGGTCTGGCACACTTACAATTTTATGGGATATAGTGGTCAGGGATCTCGCATCGCAATTGGACGTCTCTGGAACAGCAGTGGAGACCATTGGGTAGCAATCGACGACATCAGCGTGCGTCAACTGCCCAACTGCTACCCCGTGGAGAATCTTCAAGCCGACAATCTTATTGACCCGGATGGAATAAGTTTCAGTTGGACTTCTCTATATGAGCCAGATCTGTGGCAGGTCTACGTTGATACAATCGGCACAAATATCGACAGCGTCGCTGAAAGTGAATTGATTGAAGTATACGAACCATATTATTCCATACCAGAAGGCACTCTGCAAGGCGGTGGGAAATATGTGTTTTTTGCCCGTGGGGTGTGTATTGACATCGATAACAGTAACTGGGTAAGCTACGAATTCGGTGCTGGTACGGTGGTGATGAATAACACCGGTGTGGCTGACGTGGTAACCGGATGCGGTTTCGTTGTATACGACAATGGCGGCCCAATCGCTGGCTATCAAGATAACAGCAACTCGATTTTGACTATTTATCCCGACGGCGTCGGCAACCAACTTCGTGTTGACGGTGGTGCATTCGGTTTTGGCTCAAGCGGTGCCACACTGAGCATTTACGACGGCACTAATGCATCCGGTACCCCCCTCTATACATATAATACAACTGACGGACGCGACACATTCAATACTGTATTAGCCACATCGACTCAAGGTGCTCTCACCATCAAATTCACTTCAAGCGGAGTGCTGGCACATACCGGTTACGAACTTTACGTACACTGCACGCAGGCTCCCAGCTGCCCAAGGCCGACAAATGTAAATGTCGCTCTGGTGAGTGAGAATGAGGCCCAAATGGATTGGCTCGGCTCTGCCGCAAACTACGAAGTAAGATATCGTCAGGACGGAACATCCACATGGACAACCCATAATACAACAAACAACAGCATCACTCTAAGCAACTTGAATATAGATGCTGACTATGAAGCATATGTGCGTTCTATCTGCGGAGCTGGCGACACCTCGATACCAAGCGTCACGATGTTTTTTTCAACACATATTGACTGTCCGCTTTCGAGCGACCTCATGGCAACAAATATAACCGACACATCGGCCCGTCTTCGTTGGACTAGCGACGGCAGTGAATGGGAAGTGGAGTTTGACGGCAACACCATTACCACTACAGAAAATCCAATGGATATGACCGGCTTGCATCCCAACACCTATTACAGCTATCGAGTTCGGACGGTATGTGAACTGGGACATTCTCCGTGGTCAAACTACTACACCTTCAATACAAGCAATATCGGCATCGATGATATTGAGATTATTGATGGACTTGGACTATATCCCAATCCTGCTTCATCTATAGTGACGGTCGTACTTGAAGATAATGCCGAGGTTTCAATTATAGATCTTCACGGTCGTACCTGTGGAGTATGGCAATGTAACCCTGGCCGCAACAACATTGATATCTTTACACTGACACCAGGTATATATCTGGTTCAGGCCACCAGCACAAGTGGCGTGGTCACACAACGTTTAATAGTTAAATAAGGACATCCCATAAATAATTAGAGGCGGTCATATGACCGCCTCTAATTATTTATTGTGTTCACTGCTAACGGCGTTTTCTTTCATTTTCAACATGACGAACAAGACTTATAATCTCAAAGATAAATGAAACCACAAAACCAACAAGAAAAGCGATGAGAAAACGTTTTCCTGTGGTATGGTTTGTTATGAGGTATACTGCTATGATGGCCATGTGAAGCATAAGCATACCGACTGTTGACCCTAAAAAGACCTGGACAAAAGCGCGTGGCGACCGATTCATTGCTCGAACTACCACATAATGTATTGTACCAGTCACGACCCCAAAATATAATGCCAAAAGCGGCATGGCGGTAATAAACCATTGAGGAGCGAACCACATCACACAGAATGCGGCAACCACCATGATCAAGGTCAAAACAAGCAGAGATGTATAATAACGTCTCATGACAATTATTCGGTAAACTTCATTGTTTCTTTGGTGGTAAACTTCTCGCAGTAGTGGCAGCGCAGCTTGAGGTTTTCCTTATCGACAACATCGAATTTGGTGGGTACCACTTCGGCATTGGTGATGCATTTGGGGTTGGCACAACGCACGAAATTCTCAACATGGTCGGGTATTTCTGCTTGGAACTTATCCACGACTTTATAGTTTTCAATGTCGATTATGCTGGCGAATGGAGCGACAAGTGAAATCTTACTAACCTCTTCTTTGTTGAAGTGTTTGTTTTTGATTTTGACAATGCCCTTCTTGCCAAGTTTGTTGCTGTCAAGATAATTGCCAATAAGCACCTCGTCCTTATAGCGTTCGAGGCCGAGGATACGGATGACCTGATATACCGATTCGGTGGGGATATGGTCTATGACTGTGCCGTTTTCAATAGCGGAAACGACCATTTCTTTCTTGGTTTCCATTGTTTTATGGTTTACTGTTTACAGTTTCACTTTTCTTTATTATCTTACGCCGAGAATGGCAGCCATGAGGGCTTGACGGACATAAACACCGTTTTGCGCCTGACGGAAGTAGTAGGCGTATGGTGTACTGTCAACATCGGTGGTAATCTCGTTGACGCGAGGCAGCGGGTGCAGTATGCGCATATTGGGCTTGCAGCCTTTGAGCATATCTGCAGTGAGGATGCAGCTGTCTTTGACGCGTTCGTACTCCATCGGATCCGGGAAACGTTCTCTCTGTACGCGGGTCATATAGATGATGTCTGCAGTGGAGATAACGTCCCGTAAGTCGGTGTACTGATAGTACTTCAGTCCAGCGTTCTTGACACTCATCTTGACACTGCTGGGCATCTTGAGTTCCTGTGGTGAAACAAAATGGAACGTGGCACCGAAGTTGCACATGGCCTGGGTGAGCGAGTGGACGGTACGACCGTACTTGAGGTCTCCCACCATGGCAATCTGCAGGTTCTCCAGGGTACCCTGGGTCTTGCGTATGCTGTAGAGGTCGAGCATGCACTGTGTTGGGTGCTGGTTGGCGCCATCGCCAGCATTGATGACGGGCACCGTAGAAACCTCGGAAGCGTAACGCGACGAGCCCTCTTTAGGATTGCGCATCACAATGAGGTCGCTGTATGACGATACCATGACGATGGTGTCGTGCAGTGATTCACCCTTCTGGACGCTGGTTCCACCGGGGTCGCTGAAGCCAATAATGCGGGCTCCAAGTTGGTTGGCGGCGCTCTCGAAGCTCAGACGCGTACGCGTTGAAGGCTCGAAGAAGAGGGTTGCGACCACCTTGTCAGACAGGATTTTCTGCTTAGGGTTCTTCTCAAACTCCTCGGCAATGTCCAGCACCTCGATATACTCCTCCTTGTTGAAGTCGGTGATGGAGATCAAGTTGCGTCCTTTTAATGTGCTCATGATGATTGGAATTTATGTTAAGATTATTTATTTAATACGTTTCAGTCCCTCTATGGCTGGTTGGTAGTTGGGGTCAATGGCCAAAGCGGCGTTGAAGTCGGCCCGAGCGGCTGCATAATTGTTGCTCAGTTCGTAGGCACATCCACGGTTGGTCAGTGCTGCAATGTTGGTTTCGTCGGCTTCGGCTGCCTTGGTGAAATATTCTATAGCTTTTTCGTAGTCACGATAGCGGAATAGTTCCATGTAGCCGAGGTTGTGCCATGCGTCACTGCTGCTGGGATTTATTTCAATTATCTTCCTGTACAGTGATTCAGCTTGGTCAAGGGCGTCGATATTTTGGTAGTACATGGCCAAAGCATACATGGCGTTGGTGTTGGAAGGTTCGAGTCGCAGAGCTGTGTTGAGATACTCTTCGGCCAATGGTATATTATGTGTGGAATAGAGGATGCCAAGTTCCTCGAAGGCCGGTTCGTAGTCGGGGTATATATCACACACTCGACGCAACAGGGTGATGGCATTGGCAGTGTCGCCCTGCTCCTTATATATAAAACCTTTCATGAAAAGGGCAGTGCGGTTCTCAGGTTCGCGTTCGGTGACTGCCGTGAGGTGGCGCATCGAGCGCTCGTAGTCGCGGCTGTAGAAGGATATTTCACCTTCTTTGAGTTGCACCTCAATACTCTCGGGTCGGATTGATTCGGCCTCGCTAAGCGACTTGTAGCTTTGGGCAATATCACCTAACGCAAAATATATGTCGCCCTGCAGCATGAGGTAGTCGGCGTTCTTGGGCTCGATGCTCACAGCCTTTCCGATGTCGAGTAGGGCTTCTTTAGTACGGCCGAGGTTGAGCAGCACCTGGGCGCGCTGGGCTCGGATGGCTGCATCGTTAGGGTGCTTCTCTACCTTGAGGTCGAGCACCTCAAGCTTCTCGTTATCGGGCATGTCGTCGTTGATTACCTTCTGGTGGCAACCGGCCAGACTGAGGGTCGCCACAAGCATCAGGGTGTATATGCTTCGAACTTTCATCGGTTATATATACGTAGAAAACTTATTTTTATTGTGTCAAATCGTCAATGATTTTATCAACATCTGTTAATTCCTGCGCGTGCAGCACCTGCCGCGCCTGCGACTCTGTGATTGGCAGGGCTTTCCATAGCAGGCACCAGTACTCTTTTGTTTTGCGGATGCGGCTCTGTTCGGTGGGCATGGTCGTGCGGATAGACTCCATCAGATGACGTATAAAACGCCGCGCCGCCTGATGGCGTTCGTCGTCGGTCAGTGATGCCCCATTGATTTCGAGTGGCAGAGTGGGGGAGTAGAGCACGCCGCGTCCCACCATGATGTCGGCCACCTGAGGGAATCGTTCGCGTATGCGGCGAGCGTCACTGGCGGTCAGTATGTCGCCGTTGTACACAACAGGTGCCTTCAGCAGTGGCAGCAGTTCGGCGAAAGTATACATGTCGGGCACTCCGTTGTATTGCTGGCGTCCAAGGCGGGGATGCACGGTGACCGATGCCAACGGGTAGTCGTTCAATATGGGTACAAGGTCGAATATCTCGTGTTTGTCGCGCAGTCCGAGACGCACTTTGACGCTGAGACGGGTGTGTATATTTGGCACCACGGCGTCGAGTATGCCGCGCACCTCGTCGGGGTAGGGCAGTATGCCGCTTCCGCGGTGCTTGCCGGTCACCTTGCGCATAGGGCATCCCATATTCCAGTTCACCTCGTCGTAGCCAATGTCGTGCAGGCGGTTGGTCAGTTCGACAAACTCTTCGGGCTCCTTGCCGAGTATTTGAGGTATGACGGGTATCGAGCCCACGTTGCGCTCGGGCCACACGTCGTCTATCTTCTCCCACGCTTCGGCCAGGTTGCCGTGGGTCAGCGAGATGAATGGCGACACGGCGAGGCCGATGACACCGGGGAAGCACTCTTCGTAGGCGCGTCGGAAGAGCAGCTCGGTCAATCCCTGCATCGGCGCCAGTATCATTTTGTCAGTGCCTCCTGCCACTCATCTTTATGTTCAGACACATATTGTTTGAGCGATGCCGTCAGGCGGTTGCCAGTGTCGAAGACCGGCTTGTAGAGCACGCTTCCGGCCTTGGTGTCGTGGGTAATGAGTTTCTCCTGTTTGTCGAACATCACCACGTAGTTGAGCAGCACCGCCAGGATGCACAGCGCGGTGACCAGTCCGGTGGCCGCCCCGGCCACATGGTTCAGCAAGCTGATATGCGCGGCTTTCATCAAACCTTCTACCATACGGCCCAGTAGATAGGCCAGCACCAGGGCGCCCACAAAGCACACGAAGAATGCAATCAGCACTGCACTTTCTCCTTGCAGGTCCAACATATCGGCCACCTGCTGCGAGAGGTGGACGGCAGCCCAGATGCCGAGAAGCACGCCGACGAGGGTGGTCACCTCGCGCACAAAGCCGCGACGCCAACCCTTGTAGATAAGGAACAACATCGGCACACCGAGCACTATATCAAGTACATTCATAACTCAGTTCGGGATATAAAAAAGCGTCTCTCCCGACGGGAAAGACGCTCGAATAACACATTTTCTTTTCTATCCATGATAGAAATAAGCAAGCACATCGTATATAACGCAGGAGTCGTCATTTTGTTTCACTTTTTTTCATTTTTTTTTCTATCGTGGTTGTCAGGGCATACACAACGATGCCGACCACGGCGCCGAATAAGGCTCCGCAAACAACGTCTCCAGGATAGTGTTTGCCCAGGTATATGCGGCTGTAGCAGGTAGTCAATGCCCACAAAGCCATCAGTAACACCGCCAATGTATGGCGGCGGTAGCGCATCCAGAGCAGTGTGAGCAGGGCTAAGGCGTTGGCAGCATGTGAACTGACGAAGCCGTACTCGCCGCCGCACCTTGTGCGGAACATATAAACGTCGGTCAGCGCATGGCATGGCCGTGGGCGGCAGACGATATTCTTTATCAGCACGCTCCCCTGGTCGGCCAGCAGGAAGCAAAGCACTGCGGCTGCCAGCACCAGCCACCAGCGGCGCGGCTCATTGCACAGCGTAACAAAACCGAAGAACAGCACCAGCACGGCAGCCCACCACCAGTGCTGGCTGAATGTCCACATCGTCCAGTCGAGGGCGGTGGTGTGGTGGCTGTTGACCCACAGGAACCACTGGGTGTCTATCTCTTTCAGCGTATCAAGCATTCAGCATAGCAAATATCTTGTCCTTCAACTCGGTGATTCCCTGGCCGCTGACGGCGCTGATGAAGACCGCCTCGATGCCTTTGGGCAGGCGGCGCTTCAGCTGCTTCTGCATCTCTTCGTCCATCATGTCGCACTTGGTGACGGCCAGCAGACGCTGCTTGTCCAGCAGCTCGGGGTTGTATTTCTTCAGCTCGTCGAGCAGCACGTGGTATTCCTTGGCGATCTCCAGCTGTTCGCAGCTGACCATGAAGAGCAGGATGGAGTTGCGCTCGATGTGGCGCAGGAAGCGCAGGCCGAGGCCCTTGCCCTCGGCGGCGCCCTCGATGATGCCGGGGATGTCGGCGATGCAGAACGACTGGTCGTCGCGGTACTTCACGATGCCCAGGTTGGGCACAAGGGTGGTGAAGGGGTAGTTGGCTATCTCGGGTTTGGCGGCGCTGACGACGCTCAGCAGGGTGCTCTTGCCGGCGTTGGGGAATCCCACCAGGCCCACGTCGGCCAGCACCTTCAGCTCTATCACCACCCAGCGCTCCTCAGCGGGTTCGCCGGGCTGGGCGTAGCGGGGCGTCTGGTTGGTGGCGCTCTTGAAGTGGTCGTTGCCCAGGCCGCCGCGGCCACCCTTGGCGATGATGAGCTCCTGTCCCTCCTCGGTCACCTCGCCGATATATTCGCCCGTCTCGGCATCGCGGCAGACGCAGCCCAGCGGCACTTCCAGTATCTGGTCCTTGCCTGTGCGGCCGGTGCAGAGGTTCTCGCCGCCGTTCTGGCCGTCCTCGGCGAAGACGTGCTTGGTGTACTTCAGGTGTAGCAGGGTCCACCGCTGCGTGGTGCCGCGCAGGATGACGTGGCCGCCGCGGCCGCCGTCGCCACCGTCGGGACCCGCCTTGGCGTTGTATTTCACCCGCAGCAGGTGCGCACTTCCCGCACCGCCCTTGCCGCTCCGCACCAGTATCTTGACGTAGTCTACAAAGTTAGAGGTCATTGCTTATCCTATTTTCAAAATGCAAAGATACGACAAATCTCCGACATGGACAAATAAAAAACATGCTGAGGAAACACAGCATGTTTTTTTCTTCATCGACGCACATCGCGAAACCTTGTTTCAATTTCAAAACACCCTTGCGACACTCTTTTTGGCCGTTTTCAAAACTGATTGATACTTGCGACACTCTTTTTAGCCATTTTCAAAATCATTTGGCCCTCGCGACACCCTTTTTGCCCGTTTTCAAAAATCATTTGGCCTTCGCGACACTCTTTTCAGCCGTTTTCAAAATCGATTGGCCCTTGCGACACTCTTTTCACCCGTTTTCAAAACCGATTGATATGCGACACCTTGGCGGCCTTAATCAATCAGTATCAGTTCTTGGCGTTTGTATGAGACGAGCATCTTCTGCTTGGCAAGCACCTCGCAGCCGAAGAGACCGTCTATGCCTTTGCTCTCTTGCAGGTGAGACACGTCGGAGAAAGCGGTTTGCAGCTTCTTGAACTTGCGACCGCCGAGCGTAAGGGTGGTTTTGCCTTTTGTAATCGATGCCCGTCCGTCGCCATAGCCCGTGAGATGGTCTTTCTTGAGGCTCTTGACCGTGGACGGATGCAGTTGGGGCCAATCGCTGGCGAGCAGGTTGGTCTGTGCCCCACTGTCGAAGGCCAGCACTACGGGCACGCCACCCACTTGGCAGTCGAAGGCCAGCAGATGGCCTTTCTTCACGCCGCTCACCGTTTGGCAGCGGTAGCCCTCGTTCCGCAGCCATTGGTATGTGGTGTCCGGGCTTAGCAGCACTATCTCGCCAGCCTTGAAGTCGAACAGCACGTCAAAATCTTTGTAGAAACTCTGCCCCAAAATGCCGTGCACCGCCACGCCGACGGTCTCCAGATTGCCCAAGTCCGATGTCATGATGTCCGTCTCGTTGAGCATAACGCCGCCCATATCCATCAATTTCACATGGTGCACACCGCTGACGGAACCTGTGCCGACGGCACCCCGACCGCCGCTCCCCATCACCTGGCCGTCGATGTTGTGGTCGAAATACTTGCTGTTGAGAATGACACCCGGGGCACCTGCATCGAAGAACATATTGCACGGCTGGCCGTCGATGATGACGGTCACAATGGGTAGCCCGCCATAGCGATGCACGGGGATGCGCACCATTTTCACTTCTGGTTGTACCTTGGCCGTGGGGTTGGCTTTTAGAAGCGAGACATTACCCGACAGTAAATTGGTCTCGAGAACCAAGTTATCGACGCTGAAAAGGATTGTTGCCTCCGAGGTGCTGCTGTCAGGTTTCGTTATGATGTAACGCAACGTCAGTCCCATGCTGTTCTGTTCAGTGCCCGTCAGTTCCCAACTCGTCATGGCGGGCATTTGGGCAATAATTTGCTTCAGCACTTTAGCAGCCGTGGGCTGTTTGATGTTGTTATAATGGAATTCAGAAGCCAACAATTCGTCAATGCCATCAGGAGTATGGTTTTGTGCGGCAGTCAATATGCGCTCAGCTATCGGTTTGCAGGTATTCACATCTTGGCCATGTGCTACTGTGCCAAGAAAGAAGCTACACACCATCGCGCCGAGCAAAAAGAGTTTCTTCATATTCAATTTATTTTAGAAATTACAAACCAATCCAGCCCCGCCGCAGCATTGCGGCAGAGAGAGGCAAATGAATTAAAAACAAAAAGGAAAGGCTTCCGACTGTGCAATTCGTTGGGGGGGTAAAAATCAGCGAGTTATGGATATAAACTTTCATCCTTTGACCATTTTACCTTTCAATATACGGTCGACAACAACGATGTCGTCTTCAATATGAAATACATATATCCACTTCTTGTTGTGCGACACCATACGCCGTGCACCGGGGTACACCCTGCGGATGGTCGCGGAACGACTTTCGGCGAAACAGTCGGCATAGACGGCAAGCGAGTTGACCTCGTCAATCATCGCCAGCACA
>JAFVWV010000049.1 GCA_017501495.1 Bacteroidales bacterium
CGAACCAGAGGCGCAGGTAGCCCATGCGGCCATATTTCTCGTGCAGATGTTGTAGTGTTCGCGCGCAATGTCCTTCTTTATCCAACGCTGGATAGTGTTCCAATCCGTACTGCACGGTGCGGCGGATGATGGTGTCAGGGTCGATGAAACGGTCGGCTTCAGCCACGATGCGACCATAGAGGGTGCGAGGTGCGTTGCTGGAGGAGGCGCGATGATCCTCAACGGCATCGGCCATCGTCTGCAACTGACTTTCGTCGAACCATTTGTGCAAACAACTGTCTGCCAACAACATCTGCGCTGACACTTCATGGTGATGCTCACGACCTTGGCAAAGACCGATGTCGTGATAAGCGGCGATGGCATATACCATATTGGCATCCACATCCAAACTTTCGGCGAGTGCCATGCTTTGTTGTATCACCAATTGCACATGATCGCGCCGGTGTGCCGGGTCGAAATGGTCGTAGAGCGGAATAACTTTCTCTTCAATATAATCAACAAGTTCTTTGTTTACGGATTTACTCATCGCAGCAATATCGTATTTTTCTTATTTTCAATTCGTTATAAAAATAATTCATTCTAAAAATCTACTAACAAAAATAAAGAAATTCCGTTTCCCGTATTGTTATGATGAAACACAAGAAATGAATGCTCAACAATCCCAATTATAAGGGGAGTATTTGTATTTTTGCACGCTGTATTGACATTTACAAATGCCCATAATGAAAAAATCTTTTTTCCTGACCCTGTTTCTGTTGCTGACGACAGTCTGTCTCTTCGCACAAGCATCCGTCAGCGGGGTGGTGACCGACCCAATAGGGAAACCCATTCAGGGAATGGAGGTGGGACTTTTGGTGGACAACGGCAATCGTGTTTCTGTTGATGATGGCACACTGGTGGCTTTGACAATGACTGACAGCATCGGCCAATATTTGTTTGAGGGGATTTCATCTGGAAAATATGCTGTCTCGTTCAATTGGAATCATAAAGACAGCGTGCACCAGCGCTTATCTGTAGTGGATATTGCGCTGTCCAACAATGATTTTCTGTTGGACGCAAGCGTCAATATGTACGAGAGTGTTGGCTACAGCTACATGGTACCATCTCCTCCCGCTGAATGGAGAAGAATTGATGGGGAAATAACTGGGCTTCCTATTCACAAAAAGGCGATGATTGTGTTTGAGGTCATGGAAACGGGTAAAAAACAGGTGGTTTACACCGATGAAGATGGGATTTTCTTCTGGGCATTTCCACCTGAAACCGGCCGTGTGAAAGTCCTCGTTTTCGCGCATGACGGGAAAAACCAATGGCGAGAGGTGAAGAGCTGCATTCGGCGGCCTCAGAAACGATGCCAGCACTCTATACTCATTTCTGTCAAAGAATAACAGCATCCGCTAATTTTCTTTTTCTGCCTGAAGAAAATCAGACTAATTTTATTTCAATTTATTACAAAATAATCAATGAAAAGTTGTATTTTTGCAGATTAATTATTTTAGCGCAAAAAGAAAGTAATCAACCAAATATCAATCTTTAACCATTTAAATAACAATCAATTATGGCAGAAAAGAAATTTATGACTTGCGACGGTAACTGCGCTGCTGCTCACGTAGCCTACATGTTCAGCGAAGTGGCCGCCATCTACCCCATCACCCCGTCGAGCCCGATGGCTGAATACATCGACGAGTGGAGTGCCGGTGGAAGAAAGAACATTTTTGGTGAGACCGTCAAGGTTGTCGAGATGCAGAGCGAAGCCGGTGCCGCCGGTGCCGTTCACGGCTCCCTCCAGGCCGGTGCCCTCACCACCACCTACACCGCATCGCAGGGCCTCCTGCTGATGATCCCCAACATGTACAAGATCGCCGGTGAGCTTCTTCCCGGCGTGTTCCACGTCTCCGCACGTGCTCTGGCTGCTCAGGCCCTCTCCATCTTCGGTGACCACGCCGACGTGATGAGCGCCCGCCAGACCGGTTTCGCTATGCTGGCTACCGGCTCCGTGCAGGAAATCATGGACCTCGCTCCTGTGGCCCACCTCGCCGCCATCGAAGGCCGCGTCCCGTTCCTCCACTTCTTCGACGGTTTCCGTACTTCTCACGAAATCCAGAAGGTGGAAGCCACCGACCAGGCCAAGGTTGAAAAACTCGTCAACTGGAAAGCCCTCAAGGAATACCGCGACCGCGCCCTCAACCCGGAACACCCCGTGACCCGCGGCACCGCCCAGAACCCCGACATCTACTTCCAGACCAGAGAGTTGCAGAACAAATACTACGACGCTCTTCCGGATATCGTGGCCAAATACATGAAGAAGATGAGCAAAATCACCGGCCGTGAATACGCTCCCTTCACCTTCTACGGCGCACCCGATGCTACCGACATCATCGTCGCTATGGGCTCCATCACCGACGTCATCAAGACCGTCATCGACAAGGAGAACAAGGCCGGCAAGAAACTCGGTCTCGTGAGCGTACACCTCTATCGTCCCTTCAGCGTGAAATACCTCATGGCTGTGATGCCGAAGAGCGTGAAACGTATCTGCGTTCTCGACAGAACGAAAGAACCCGGTGCCAACGGCGATCCGTTGTACCTCGACATCGTGGAAGCCTTCAAGGATGCCGAACTCCACCCGATGATCATCGGCGGTCGCTTCGGTCTCTCCTCCAAGGACACCACTCCGGCTCAGGTGCTCGCCATTTACAAGAACCTCGCCGCTGCCAAACCGATGAACCAGTTCACCGTCGGTATCAACGACGATGTGACCCATCGTTCCCTCAAGGTCGGCAAGGAAATTTCCATCCTGCCGAAGGGCACTTTCGAAGCCAAGTTCTACGGCCTCGGTGCTGACGGTACTGTAGGTGCCAACAAGAACTCCATCAAAATCATCGGTGACAACACCAACAAATACAGCCAGGCCTACTTCGACTATGACTCCAAGAAGTCAGGCGGCTACACCTGCTCTCACCTCCGTTTCGGCGACCAACCCATCTTGGCCCCCTACCTCGTGGGCACGCCCGATTTCGTGGCCGTTCATGTTCCTTCTTACCTGAAGAAATATGACTGTCTGCGCGGTCTGAAGAAGAACGGTACGTTCCTCTACAACTCTCCGTGGAGCGTGGCCGACACCAAGAAACATCTTCCTGATTTCGTGAAGAAATACTTGGCTCTCAACAACATCAACATGTACATCATCGACGCTACGAAGATCGCCGCTGAGATCGGTTTGGGCAACCGTACCAACACCATCCTGCAATCTGCATTCTTCAAGATTTCCGGCGTTATTCCTTACGACCTCGCTGTGGAGCAGATGAAGAAATTCATCGTGAAGTCTTACGGCAAGAAGGGTGAGGATGTGGTGAACATGAACTATGCAGCCGTGGATCGTGGCGGTGAAATCACCAAAGTTGAGATTCCTGCTGAATGGGCTAAGCTGGAGTGCAGCACGGACTTCGTGTTCGAGAGCAACCCCGATGATCCCGAATTCATCAACAAGGTGATGCGCCCGATGGTGGCACAATGCGGTAACGACCTGCCTGTCAGCGCCTTCAAAGACATCGTTGATGGTACATTCCCGGCTGGCACCACCGCTTACGAGAAACGCGGTGTCGCTACCGTGGTTCCGGAATGGGATCCCACCAAGTGTATCCAATGTAACCAATGTTCTGTGGTTTGTCCTCACGCCGCTATCCGTCCCGTGGTGATGACCGACGCCGAGATGAAGAAAGCTCCGAAGGGCATGGCCGCCATCGACGTGAAGGTTCCGAAGGAACTCGCCGGCATGCACTTCCGTATGCAGGTTTCCGTGATGGACTGCACCGGCTGCGGCAACTGCGCCGACGTATGTCCCGCCAAGGAGAAGGCCCTCACGATGAAACCGTTCGAGAGCCAGCTGGGCGAAGCCAAGAACTGGGAATACGGTCAGAAGAAGGTTACCTACAAGGACAACCTCATCGACAAATTTGCCACCATCAAGAACAGCCAGTTCGCACAGCCTCTGTTCGAGTTCAGCGGTGCTTGTGCCGGTTGCGGTGAGACTCCGTATATCAAGACCATCACGCAACTGTTCGGTGAGAGAATGATCGTGGCCAACGCTACGGGCTGCTCCTCCATCTACGGTGGTTCTGCTCCCGCCACTCCGTACTGCAAGAACTGCAGAAGCGGCAGAGGTGTGGCTTGGGCCAACAGCTTGTTCGAAGACAACGCAGAGTTCGGTCTCGGTATGGCTACCGGTTACCGCAAACTGCGCAGCGACTTGCGCAAGAAAGCTGAGGAACTGGTCGGCGTGACCGCTTTCGACTGGATGCGCGAGGCTACCCAGAAGTGGCTCGACACCTACGATGACACCGTTGCCAACAGCGTTGCCACCGACGAGTTTGTGGCTGCTTTGGAGAAGGCCATCCTGCCTATTGACAATTGCATCGATTTCTGGAAATCCGAGGGCAAGAAAATTTACGGTGCCGAAGTGGCTGCTCAAAAGTTGGAAGAAGCCATGAAGGCTAAGAAAGCCGGCAGCCCCATCTGTCCTTGCCACGGTTGCGAGCTTGAGTCTGAACTGTTGGCCAACAAGGATTTCCTGGCAAAACGCAGCCAGTGGATCTTCGGTGGCGACGGTTGGGCTTACGACATCGGTTTCGGCGGTCTGGACCACGTGTTGGCCAGCGGCGAGGATGTCAACGTGCTCGTGCTCGACACGGAGGTTTACTCCAACACGGGTGGTCAGTCTTCAAAGGCTACTCCTGCCGGTGCCGTCGCCAAATTTGCTGCCTCCGGCAAGAAGGTGCGCAAGAAAGACCTCGGCATGATTGCCAAGAGCTACGGCTATGTGTATGTGGCACAAGTAGCTATGGGCGCAAGCCAGGCACAGTACTTCAAAGCCATCAAGGAAGCCGAAGCTTATCCGGGACCCTCATTGGTTATCTGCTACGCTCCGTGTATCAACCACGGCATCAAGGTCGGCATGGGTCGTTCCCAGCACGAAGAGGCCAAGGCCGTTGATTGCGGTTACTGGCACCTGTGGCGTTTCAACCCTGCCGAGGAAGAGGCCGGCAAGAACGGCTTCCACTTGGACAGCAAGGAACCCGACTGGAGCAAGTTCCAAGACTTCATCATGGGCGAGGTCCGTTACAACAGCTTGTTGAAGACCTTCCCGGAAGAAGCCAAGGAGTTGTTCGCCAAGACCGAGCAGTTCGCGAAACTGAGATACGAAGGGTATAAGAAGTTGAGCGAAGGGAAGTAATCCTGTAGGGACGCATCGAGTGTGTCCGATATCATCCCGAAACGGGTGTTACCGAAACTGGTGACGCCCGTTTTTTTATGTCAAAAATTGACGTAATGTTCATTTTGCAGGCTAAAAAAATCAACATTTGTTCTAATAGTCAAATTGCAGGCTCGATTTTGGGGAGTTATCGTCGAACATTGTCGGAAGTGTCGTACATTTGCAGCACAGTCTGAAGCATAGCGGAG
>JAFVWV010000050.1 GCA_017501495.1 Bacteroidales bacterium
ATTATAAACATCTAACACTGTGCCTGTAATATTTAATTTGCCATATGAAGATTTATAATAATATGAAGATAAACTTTCCCAGCCAGTATCACTTGATGAACCAAAGAATGCTTTTTCTAAGTCTGATTTCATCATAATTGGAGCTTTATAATCGATAAATGAAACCGGAATTACTAATGCTTTTGAATTACCTATAGAAGGTAATCCATATGTCATCCCATTTAAATCTCCATATTGTTGTAAAGTCATTATAGTATTATTTTCATTAATTGCTTCACTAATTATTTTAATTTCTAAAGTATGCTCAGAATCTATTTTATATTTAATATAATATTTAGGCAGAAATGCAGTTATTAAAGGGTTGTCGGATACTGCGACAAAGAACTAAATGGAATGTAAATAGATGAAACTGAAAAAGATACTTGTCCTGCTGACGATGGTGCTTCTGCTGGCTCCGGTGGCCGCTACGGCACAGACCGTCGTTGGAGGCGACGCTGAATACGACCTCGACTACCTGACCCCCAAGACCTACGAAATCGGAGGCATCACCTTTGAAGGGGCGGAGAACTTCGACACCCGTGTGGTGCAGCTTGTGGCTGGCCTGCAGGTGGGCGACAGAATACGCATACCCGGCGACAAGATTTCAGCCGCAGTCGAAAATCTCTGGAAGCAGGGCATGTTCGAGGATGTGCAGATTCGCGTCAGCCGCATACAGGGCAGCATTGTCTTTCTGAAGATAGTGCTCGCCGAACGTCCGAGGCTCGACAAGTTTTCGTTCAAAGGCGTGAAGAAAGGCGAGGCCGACAAACTGAGGGACGAAATCAAGCTCGTCAGCGGCGACGTGGTGACGGAGAACTTGCTCCGCACCTCGTGCAACCGCATAAAAACATTCTACATTGACAAAGGCTACACCCGTGTCGAGGTTACACCCGAACAGGCTGCGGACACCAATGGCCGCGTGACCGTCACCTTCTGCGTCGACCGCGGCAAGAAGGTCAAGATAGACTCGCTGATATTCACCGGATGCGAGCAGGTCCCGATGCCGGTGCTGCAGAGCAAGATGCAGAAGACCCACGATGTGCACTATCGCAAGCGCCTTTGGTCGAGCGGCAAAGAGTTTTGGAAACTGCGTATCTTCACCAAGCCCTTCTGGAAGAAGAGCAGATATGTCGAGGCCGACTTCCGCGAGGACCTTGCCGGTATTGTCGAGTACTACAACGAACTCGGCTATCGCGATGCCCGTGTGGTGCGCGACACCGTGTGGGACACCCCGCAGGACGAGCTGCGGATGAGCGCCAAGAAGCGCTCCAAGCAAGACCGCGTCAAGGTGAGGGTCGCCATCACCGAGGGCCGTCGTTTCGTATTCCGCAACATCACCTTCAGCGGCAACACGGTCTATCCCGACGAGGTGCTGCACCGCGCCCTTCGTATCGAGAAAGGCGACCCCTACAACCGCAAAGAACTGCAGCAGAACCTGACCTACAACCCCTCGGGCACCGACATCACTTCTCTGTACATGGACAACGGCTACCTCTTCTTCCGCGCCACACCGGTAGAGATGGGCGTCGACGGCGATTCGATAGACATCGAGATACGCATTGTAGAAGGCAAGCAGGCCCGTATACGCAACGTGTGGATCGAGGGCAACACCATCACCAACGACAAAATCATCATGCGCGAGCTGCATACGCGTCCGGGCGACCTCTTCAGCCGCGACGCCCTCATCCGCAGCCAGCGCGAGTTGGTCACCCTCGGCTACTTCAAGGAGGAAAGCATCAGGCCTGAACCGCGCCCCAACGAGCAGGACGGCACGGTGGACATCGTCTACAACGTTGAGGAGGGCAGCACCAGCCAGCTCAACCTGCAGGGCGGCTACGGCAGCGGCATGGTGATCGGCCAGGTGGGTATACAGCTCAACAACTTCAGTGCGCGGAACATATTCAAGAAGGAAGCATGGGCCCCGCTGCCGGCCGGCGACGGGCAGAAGTTGGCGCTCAACGCCGTCACCAATGGCTCGTTCTACTACGCGCTGAGCGCCTCGTTCACCGAACCGTGGCTCGGCGGCCGCCGGGCGCAGAGCCTCACAGGCAGCATCTACCACAACCTCTACAGCAACGGCTTCTACCAAAAGAAAGGCAGCGAGAAATACTATAGCCTGATGATAACCGGTGCCGGCGTCAGTTTCAGCAAACGCCTCAAGTGGCCCGACGACTATTTCATCATGAGCCATGGCATCAGCTACAAGCACTATACGATGAACAACTACAGCCTCAATGGCAGCATCTTCACCGATGGCATTGCCAACGACCTGAGCTACAACTTCTCGTTGAGCCGCAATTCATTCGACTCTCCCATCTACACGCGCAGTGGCTCGGAGCTCAGTGTTTCGGCTTTCGTCACTCCGCCTTATTCGCTCATCAGCGGCAAAGACTATTCCAATGCCACGGCGCAGGAGAAATACCGCTGGACTGAATACTTCAAGGTCAATGTCCGCGGCTCTTGGATGCTCAATCTGGTCGGCGACGTGGTGCTCAACACGCGTTTCCGCTTCGGCTTCATGAACTATTACAACAAGGACATCGGTCCTTCGCCCTTCGGACGCTACTTCCTTGGCGGCGACGGCCTTTCGTCGTGGATGCTCGACGGGCGTGAGGTCGTGCCCCTGCGCGGCTACGAGAACAATTCGCTCAGCCCCTCGGCCGGCGCCTCGGTGTTCGACCGCTTCACCCTTGAATTGCGTCAGCCCATCATAGAGAGCCCCAATGCCACAATCTGGGTGGCTGGCTTCCTCGAAGGCGGCAACAGCTGGGAAGACATCAGCCAGTTCCAGCCTTTCAAGATGTACAACTCAGCAGGTATCGGTGTTCGCCTGTTCATGCCCTTGTTCGGCCTTATTGGTGTCGACTGGGGATATGGCTTCGACGGCACCAGCGGTGGTAGCCACTTCCATTTCTCAATCGGCCAAAGCCTCGACTAAAAACATAAGCAAAAATGAAAAACACATTGACAATCGCCCTGTCCGTTCTGCTGCTGGCATTTGCCATGCCTGCATTTGCGCAGAAGTACGCCTGCGTCAATACCGACTATGTGCTCAAATCGATGCCAGACTACGCCAACGCGCAGCAGAGGCTCGACCGCTATGTGACCGACTGGAAGAAGGAATTGGACGACAAAAACTCCGAATTGATGGCCATGCGTGCCGAATATGAACAGGAAAGCTACCTGTTGCCCGAGAACTTGAAGAAACGCCGGCAGGAAGAAATCAAGACCAAAGAACAGGAGATTCGCGACCTGCAGCAGCAACGTTTCGGCCCGGGAGGCGACCTCGACAAACGTCGCGCCGAACTGCTCAAGCCGGTTCAAGACCGGGTGTACAGCACTATAGAGCGTGTGGCCCACGAAAAAAACTATGCTTTCGTATTTGACAAGGCTGGCAGCAACACCCTGCTTTTCGCCAACAAGAAGTACGACATCAGCGACGAGGTGCTCGAACTGATGGGCATCAACCCTAACGCCACAAAGCAGCAGGAGCTCCAGTCAGATGAAAAACCAAAAGCCAAGCGCCCCTCTAACAACGAAATGAACGCACCCGGCGCCAATCGTACGGGACGCGATGTCGGCACACCGCTTGGCGGTAACGGACTAAAGAAGAAATAAATAAAATCACACATAACAATGAAAAAAACATTCATCGCAATTGTGGTCTGCCTGCTCGCTTTCGGCGGCAGCGCCATGGCCCAGAAAAACATCAAACTCGGACACATCAATTCCAACGACCTTATGCAGATAATGCCCGGCCGCGACTCGGCGCAGACCGCGCTGCAGGGCGAAGTTGCAGAGCTTGAGGAGACCCTCAAGTCGATGCAGGCAGAGGCCGAAAAACGCTACAACGACTATGTGGCCAACCAGGCCGGTTGGACCGAACTTATCCGTCAGACCAAGCAGCGCGAGATTCAAGATATGGCCGCCCGTATCCAGGAATTTCAGGAGAATGCCCAGAAACAGCTGCAAGAGCGTGAGGCCGAGCTGCTGAAGCCTATCATCGACCGTGCCAAGAAAGCCATCGAAGAGGTGGCCAAGGAGGGTGGCTACAGTTACATCCTCGATGCCGGTACCGCTGCCATCCTCTATTCGCAGGACAGCGACGACATCATGCCTCTGGTCAAGAAGAAACTCGGACTGAAATAAAACCGATTCGAACGAAGAAAAGCCCGACAGAGATGCCGGGCTTTTTTTGTTTGCAGCCGACTTGCTAATCGCAGACCACCTCGACAGCGCTCCGTCCTTCGCCGGTGCGGTGCAGCTTTATCTTGTTTGGGATGGTGTCCAAGAGCTCTTCGCGGTGCGATATGATGCCTACGCGGCGATTGCTCTGACCTGTGAGTTCGCTCAGTCGGCCAAGGGTTTTCATCACGCTGTCGAGGCTTGCCTGGTCCAGTGTGCCAAAGCCCTCGTCAATAAAGAGTATGTCCACATTCATATCGGGCCTGTTGAGCGACGACAGTGCAAGCGACAGAGCCAGAGAAATCATGAAACGTTCACCGCCGGAGAGAACGGCGGCGCTGCGCACTTCGTTGCGGTTGTAGCGGTCGCGAACCAATATGGAGAGCTGCTCGTTCTCTTCGCGGCATGTCAGCGAGTAGCGCTCGGTGATGTGGCTTAGGTATATGTTGGCGTTGTTCAGCAGAGGATGCAGTATATGGGTCTGAACCAGATTACGGAAGCGTTCGCCGCCGAAGTGCTGGTTGAGCACCGCCCAGTGTCCATAGGCGGCCTGTGCGGCTTCGTTCGCAGTCTTGGCCAGTTCATATTTCTTGTGGTTTTCGGCATCGGTGTCGAGCTGGCTTTTGGCGGCCGCCATCAGGGTTGTGGCCTCCGTTTCACGGCGTTTGGCATCATCCAGTGCTGCTTCAAGCGCCTCTCGGTCGGGTAGGGGGGCTGTTTCGTCAAGGTTCAATGATTCTCGTGTGCGCGTGATTTCTGCTATTTGGTCGGCCATAGTCTGGCGGCATTTGGCTATTTCAGTGTCGATATAGGTCACGTGGTTACGGGCTTGAGGCACCTCGTTGCGACGTTTTGACAAGGCTGTGAGTGTCGCTTCGTCGCTGTTGTTGGCGGCGTAGTACTGCTCAAGAAACGAAAGGCATTCCTCGATGGTTTTCCGGCTGTTGCCTGCGGTCTCGGCTGTGGCACTGCAACGCCTCGACAGCTCTGTCCATTCGCTCAGAGGATTGTTGAGTCCTAATTCTTTGGCCTTGGCATCGATAGTCCATCCGGTATTGATTTGCATGAGATTGTCGCGCAGGGCGGCAATGTGTCCGATGAGTGTCTGCCCTTCATGTAAAGCCAATATCGCTGAATTGTAGGCGTTTTGACGGTCGGTATATTCGGATGCTTGTGTTTTTAAAGTATTTTCTGTATTCTCGATATCTTCTTTCCAGAGTGGCATCCAGGTGTCAAGCAGCGGCTTCAGTGACGTGATGGTGGCATCCTGCTCATTGTGTTTCTGTTCAATCCGCTTTGCAATGTCGGCAATCCGGCTTTCGTTGTTCTGCACGGCAGATGCGGCCTTCTGTGCTGCGAGGTCGGCTTCGTTTTTTGAATCGAGTATTGTTTTCTGTTGCCGCTGCTGCTCATTGATGCTCTTCTGCAGACTTTCTGCTTCCTGCTGTTTTTTGCGCATGGCGGCGATTGCATTGCCGAGTTCTTCTGTTTTTGCGGTCATCGCTGCGGTTGCGTCATCGTCAAACGCTATGCCTGCGGTCTGCATTCGTTCGCCCAGTTTGGTTCGGGTGTCTTCTATGGATTCTCGCAGCGTCTTTACTTCGGTTGCAATGGTCTGTAGTTGGCCGACTAACGAGTTTGTGTTGTCGCGCGCTTTTTCGTATGCCTGTTGCGAGGCTGTGGCCTTTAGCGCTGTTTCATCGCGCTCACGTTTCAACGGTGTCATCAAGGCCTCGAACTGCTCGCGGCTGAGCATGGTTTCTCCTATATGCTGGCCGCACAATGGGCATGTCTCTGTACCGTCATGCGCCATCTGGTGTCGTAGGTCGGCAAGTGTATCGTCAAGGCTTGAACTGAGCGTGGTGTATCGAGACAGCGATAAGTCGTAGGCTTGTTTATCGGCAGTGTATTGCTTTCTTGTCTCGTGCAATATGTTGTCGGCAAGGTCTTTTTCTTTGCTTATTGAGTCGAGTTTTTTTTGTTTTTCAGTCAGTTCGGCCACTTTCTCAAGCCATGCTTTGTGATCGTCGCGCAAGCGGATATATGCATTCTGCAGTCGCTCGTTGTTTTCAATATCTGCATGTAGTTGCTCCGGCTTCAATAACTCCAGTTGCGCGGTGAGTCTGTCTATCTCCGACTGGCTTTTGTCTGCCGCCAGTTTTTGTTTTGTCTGCCGGTCTGTAGCAGCATTGAGACACTGTGTCAGTGGCTCTCTCTGTTTTTCGCATGAGGATTTCGCGTTCTGCAACTCGGTTTCCTCGTCTGCCATGTGTCGCAGTGCTTTCAGTTGGATGCCTACGGCGCTGCTATTGGCATATAGGGCATCGTGCTTGCTCCTTTCAGAGAGCCATTCGGCATCGTTTTTGAGTTTTGTTTCGCTCTGTTGCAACTCTCTCTGTCGCCATGCCAGGTCGCCGCAAAGACTTTGAAACCGTTGCAGCAGTATTTTTTCATCGTGTTGAGCAGTTTCAAGTCTTTCCCTACTGGCTGTCAACTGTGCCAGTGTCGCCCGTTCTCGCTCAGTGGCTTCCCATTCGGTAAAGAGGGCTTTGGCTTTTTTGTAGGTCTCGTCGTTTTGCAGCTTAATCAGTTCGGCCAGCTTTTCCTCGGTCTGTGTCCGGCGGTTGGTGTAGTTCTCCAGATTTGTAAGCAGTCGTATTTTTGTATCGAGGCGTTCCCTTTCCGGTTTTGTTTCCGACAAGGCCTTCTCTGCATTCTTCAGCTGTTGTTTCAGTTCGGTGCATTGTTCGTCGCTGAGTATGAATTTCTCTGCGGTGGACAATGCGCTCTGTGTGCTGTCGGCAGCGGCTTTCTTTTTGTCGAAAATGCTTTTGACGGCTGTCCCGTAGCGAGTGAATATCTCTGTGTTGGTCAGCCGTTCCAGTATTTCGGCGCGCTCTTTGCGGTTGCCGCAGAGGAAGGTGGCAAACTGCCCTTGGGCAAGCATGGCCATTCGGCTGAATTGGTCGAAGTTCAAGCCGATGGCTTGTTCTATCACTGCGCCGCAGTTCTTGCTGATTGGGGCCTCGTTGCCCACCTCGAGTGTCCACTCTTTTCGATATCGCATCTTCTTTGTGACGCCGAGTCGCATGCGTGCACGGTAGAGTATGCCGTCGTTGCCCTCGAACCTCACTTCGCTGTAGCAGTCGTCTTTGTCGGTGATGCCGATACGCGTGTACTGTTCGATGCTGTTTATGCTTATCTCGTTGCCGCTGGCGTCGTGGAAGATGTTCCTGGCCTTGTTTGCCACGCTTTCTATGCGAGGTGTCTGTCCGAACAAGGCCATCGCTATTGCATCGAGCAGCACGGTTTTTCCAGTACCGGTGTCGCCGTAGATGAGGAATAAGCGTGCCAGCTGTCCGGTGTCGGGGTCCATAAGATGTGGATCATTGGCAAAGTCGATGTCGGCCTTTTCTATGGAGGCGATGTTTCTCAGATGCAGTTCCAGCAGTTTCATCCTTCGTCCTCCTGTTTTGGTTTGGGTTTTTTGACGGCTTTCTTGTCGGCTTCCGCCTCGTCCATGGCTCGCAGTTCGCGTTCAATCTCGGCAAAATCGTTTTCCAGCTGCTCTTCTTTCAGGCCCGGATATTGCCCGATAGTTTTCAGTACAAATTCTATCGGGTTGGACATCTGTTGCAACTCAGCCACCTCGAATGTGGGAGTCTCCTCTTCTTCGACGTTTTCGGGCTTGCCTTCCCAAATGGTTTTGGGATTGAACCGTACTTCGTTGCCCGTGGCTTCAAGTATTTGGTACACACTTTGCACGAAGTTGGCGGGTAACTCTGTGTTGTGATGGAGCCTGAGCCTTATATAACCTCTTTTTTTTTCTTCGCAGAATGTCTTCAGCATCTCGTAGACTTCTTCTGCCGATGTTGGTGCGTTTTTGTTTTCGTCGGGCATGATATAGAAGTGGCGCAACTCATCTATGCGGAGTCGGCTGACGTGCACCTCGCCGCCGTGCCGAGCCATTTCTACCAGGCTTACGCTGTGTGGATATCGTTCGTCGCAGCTGACATGAAGCGCGCTTCCGCTGTAGCGCACCACGCCTGCCGGGTATACGCTTTCTGTCTGGTTCTCGTCTGAAATGTCATGTCCCACAGTTTGCGGGCGGTGGATATGGCCCAGGGCCAGGTAGTCGTATCCCGAGCCCATCTCCGATGTGTCCATCACGCGTTGGTTGCCTATGTCTCCGTGACCTGTGAAGTCGACGCCGGTGAGTGCCAAGTGCCCGCAGAGCACGACCGGCTTGGCCTCTGTGTTGCGCTCTGCCACGCGGTCGAGTATGGCCTGCACAACATCTTTTCTGCTGCTGGTGGTGAACGGCATTGCCGCTATGAACCCATTGGGTATTTCAACGATATATGAATCCTGCCATCCATCGTCGTGTTGCAGTGTGTCCATCGGCGGAGCCTGGCCGAGCATGGTCACTCCTGCCAGTCGCCACACCACGCTGTCGGCCTGCAGCCGGGCTGCCGAGTCGTGGTTGCCTGCAATGATGACTATTGCCATCAGCGGGAATGAGTTGTGAATGTCGGCCACCATTCGGTTGAAGTGCTCCTTGGTGGTTGCGCCGGGCTGCGGTATGTCGAACACGTCGCCGCATATGAGCAAGGCATCGGGCTGATGCTCAGCGCACCAGCCCTTGAGTTGCCTGAAGTAGTGGTCGTGTTCGTCGACTCGGTCGTAGTACTGGTACATTATCTGTCCCAGGTGCAGGTCGGCGGTATGCAGGATTTTCATATCGTTGTCAACGGACTATTTCTTGCCCTTCAAATCGACGCGGCTGTCGGTGTCGAGGTTTACGTTGCGGTTCACCTTGGCCTCGATGGTGTTGGCTCGCACGATATCGGTCATATTCACTCCTGTAGCGCTTTCGATGACGTCGAAGCTCTGCTTGATGACGGTGGGCACAGCGCCGCTGATGCCGGCCGCGTCGGCACCGCTGGTGCCGTAGACGTTCATGTTCTTGATGGCGGAGATGGGCTCGCTGACGTGCTGTGCCACCTCGGGGATAATCTTCACCATCATGTCGAGGATAGCTGCCTGGCCGTAGCGCTCGTAGGCTTCGGCTTTCTTCTGCATGGCCTCGGCTTCGGCCAGACCTTTCTTCTCGATAGCGATAGCCTCGGCCTCGCCGGCTTTCTGTATCTTGTAGGCTTCGGCCTCGCCGTTGGCCTTAATACCTTCGGCTTCGAGCACCATGGCCTGCTTCTTGGCTTCGGCCAGTGCTATTTGGGCGCGGGCTTCCTGCTCGGCGCGGTAGGCCTGGGCTTCGGCTTCGCGCTTTTGCTGCTCGAGGTCGGCAGCAGCCTGCAGTTCGATGCGATATTTGTCGGCATCGGATTTCTTCATAACCTCGGCCTGCAGCTCGTTCTCGCGTATTTTCACTCGTTCGGCGGTGAGCACCTGTTCGCGTTTGGTTTGCTCAATCTGTGCGTCGACGGTCTTGGTGTTGATGGTTTTTTGCTGCTCCTGACGCTGAATCTCGTAGGCGGCATCGGCATCGGCCTTCTTGGTCTGCTCTACGATGGTCAGTTCCGAGCGTTTGACCGAAAGCTCGTTCTGGCGGATGGCTATCTGGGTCTGGCTGTCAACCTGGGCGTCGTTGGCCTCTTTTTGGGCCTCGGCTTCGGCCTTGGCGATGTCTCGCTCGGCGTTGGCCTTGTTGATTTTGGCCTGTTTGCGGATGGTCCAGGTGTTGTCGGCGCCGAGGTCCTCGATGAGGTTCTTCTCGTCGGTTACGTTCTGTATGTTGCACGAGATGATGCGCAGGCCGAGGGCTTCCATGTCCTTCTGGGCCTTGTTCATGATTTCGTCGCTGAACTTGTCGCGGTTGATGTTGATGTCGCGCAGCGAGAGGCTGCCGATGACTTCGCGCATGTTGCCCTCCAGCGAGTCTTGCACCTGCTTGGAGATGTCGGCGCCATTCATGTTCAGGAAGTTCTTGGCGGCGAGGCGAACACCGTCGATGTCGGGGATGACCTGTATTTTGGCCACGGCGTCGACGTTGACGTTGATGAAGTCGTTGGTAGGCACACTGCGGCTGGTCTTGATGTCGGCGGTCACCTGACCGAGGAACACTTTGTCCAGGCGCTCAAGCAGCGGCACCCGCAATCCGCCCTTACCGATATAGATACGCGGTTTGCGGTTGAGACCGGAGACGATGTAGGCCACCGACGGCGGGGCTTTGATGTAGGAGACCAGGATGACGAACAGTACGATGACTGCCACGACGATGATTGTAACGAGTAAGCTGCTCATAATTGTATTGTTTTATTGTTGGTTAATATTCTGTTGTGCGATGCCTATCAGTTGCTCGTCGCAGCCGAGGATGGACGCTATGCGCAGCGCCTCGTGCGGCACGTTGTCGCTCTGGTCTTCGGTGAGCGAATAGTCGATAAACCGGTTGATGTTGAGCGGCGAGAGTGGCACGTTGGCCATGTCCTCTACAAAGCCACGCACGCGGAGCCTGCGGCAGCGGCTGCCAAGCTGGCTGTAATGGGTGGTGATGAGGCATACCGAATGTGCTTGTTCCATGATGGTTATGATTGATTGCACCAATGCTTTGCCCTCGACGGGATTGGTGGTGCGGGCCGGTTCGTCGATCAAAGCCAGAAGGCGTTCGCTGCGGCTGCGGCGCACAATATCGCTGATTTTGATTATCTCCGATGCGTAGCTGCTCAAGCCGTTCATCTCGTTCTGTTCGTCGCCGATAGATGTAGCCACAGCGTCAAATATCATGGTTTCAGCTTCCTGCGCGGGAACGAAGAATCCGCATTGGGCCATCAGTTGTACTGTGCCGATGCTTTTGAGCAACACCGTTTTGCCGGCCATGTTGGCTCCGGTGATGAGGGTGACGCCAGACGTTACGTCGATGTCGACAGGTTGGTAGCGCTGTCCAATCTCTTCGTTGTGTTTTTTCAGACGCGGATTGACCAGTCCGCGCAGTCTCACTCTGTCGCCCAATCGCGGACGCACCAGTGAGAGGGTTGAAGCGAGTTCGGCTTTGGCCAGCAGAAAGTCGGCGTAAGCCATTTGTTCCAAGGCGGTTGAGATGTCGGCATGGCGCGTGTGCAACTTGTCGCTGAGTTCTGTGCACACTCGTTGCTGTATGTCGTTTTGCTGTGCCGTCAGCTCGCCGATGCGTGCGGGGTCGCCTCCGTGTTCCTGCAGGTTTTTCAGTTCGCGTCGCAGCGGGGTGAGCGAGGGGTCGTAAGTATCATATATATAGAAATTTGCCATGCCCGTGTGGTCGGGGTCGAGCAAGGCGAAGACATCGTCTATATTCGGCAGCGGCAGCACATCGCCGAGTCTCAGGGCCGCTATGGCTACTGTGGCTTTTGATGTGATTTGTGCCAAGTTTTTGATTTCGAACAGTTCCACCTCGTTGAGTGTGGTGTGGTTGGCCAGCGAGGCCAGTGTGCCCTGCAGGTCGTGCAGCTGCATCAGACAGTGGCGCAGGTCGACGTAGGCCCGCTTGTTGTCAGGCAGTTGCATGGCAGCGATGACTCTGTCGAGGCGGTCCCATTCTGCCTGAAGTTCGGCCGCATTGGTACGGAATGGCGCATTGAGCATCGCCCGGCGTCCAGCCGACGACATAAACTCCATGTTGTCAATGATGTACTGGAAGCCTGCGTCCTGTTTTATGAGTTCTTTTATCTTCATGATTGTTCGATTCGTCAAGTTTTGTCAGCCAATCTTCATCACGTCGTAGACGGGTGTCTGCAGTGCATCGCTCAGTGCGTCGCAAGTGCTCTTGGAATCAAGCACAAAACCCTGCGGTGAGGTTGGGTTGAGGGTGACGGCTATGAGGCGCGAGCGCTGGAGCACCATCAGCCGGTTGCCGCTCTTGGTGTAGTCGGCGTAGGTTTCGGGTGTTATGAAGAGCTTTGTAAAGTCGCGGGCAATCAGGGTGATGCCGTGTCCTTTGGCGGTCAGCGCCTTGAGCAACCGGTCGCTGACGGCTCCGGAGGCGAAGAGTGTGCGTCCATAGTGCAGAAGGTCGGTTTGAGCCTGGTCGATGAGGAAGACGGACGCGATGCCGAGATCGTGAGGCATGCCGTCGTTGTCGATAGCCCAAAGGCCTGATTCTATGATGTTCAGCCGCTGTCTCAGGTCTGGTTCGACCTCGGGCAGCTGTATGAGGTTGAATAGGAATTTGGTTTTTGCGACCAGTTGCTTGACCGATGCCGAGACGGCGGCTCCTGTGGCTAGGATCATGGCGTCGGTGACGGTGGGCGAGGCGAGGCTCAACCGCGAGAGCGCTCCGTCGACGATTGTGAGCCTACATCCCATGGAATCAAGTTGTTCTATCTGTCCACGCAGTGCTCCGGTAGTGGCGGCTCCGCTGAGGAGCACCTTGCCGCCAACCAGCACACGTGCCGTCACCAGCGGACCGAGGGCTGTGCGGCGGCTGTCGACCGCTTCGATGCTGCTCACTACCTGCCGTTTGAGGTAGTGCTGCTCTGAGGTGATGAAGCATGTGCCGGGGTAGAGTGTTATCTCTGGTTTTGCTGTGGCGAAAACGGAGTCGACCTGTTCGCCGTCGACGCCGATTGATGTCACGCCCACGCTGACACCCATCTCGTTGAGCCGACGCAAGATATAGTTGAGACACACCGTTTTGCCGGTGTTCTTGTCGAGCCTCACGATAGAGAGGCTGCCGTAGCGTAGTATTTCGGGTACGAAAGGCATGATTGCGGCTGCAAAATTACAAAAAAAATCCGAATTGGCAAGCCGTGTATTGTTAAATTAACTTATCCGGGAGCGGTTCGGGTATGGACCGGTAGTGCATATCAACGATACATCAACGATATAGCAACGATATTTCAACGATTTAAATCGTCGAAATATCGTTGATATATCGTTGATGTATCGTGGATATGTACTAC
>JAFVWV010000051.1 GCA_017501495.1 Bacteroidales bacterium
GGCCTGAAGGTCGGCGAGGATGTCGACCCGCGCCGTTTCGGCACCGCCATAGGCAGCGGCATCGGCGGCATCAAGACCTTCGAGCGCGAGCACGCCAACAAGATGCAGTACGGTCTGCGCCGTATTTCGCCGCTCTTCATTCCCGAAATGATTGGCAATATTGCCGGTGGCAATGTGGCTATTACCTATAACGCCCAGGGTCCCAACATTCCTGTTGTGACGGCCTGCGCCACGGGTACCCACTCGGTGGGCGAGGCCTACCGCCTCATCCATGAGGGACGCGCCGACGCCGTTATCACCGGCGGCGCCGAGGCTGCCATCTGCGAGATGGCCATCGGCGGATTCAACAATATGAAGGCCCTTACCACATCTGAGGATCCCATGGCAGCGTCGCTGCCGTTCGATGCCCGCCGTCGCGGCTTTGTGCTCGGCGAGGGCTCTGGCATCCTTGTCCTCGAAAGCGAGGAATTGGCCAAGCGCCGCGGTGCCAAGATATATGCCGAGGTGTGCGGCTACGGCAACACCTGCGACGCCCACCACTACACTGCTCCTCACCCCGAGGGACGCGGCGCCGCCGAGGCTATGCGTCTGGCCCTCGAAGAGGCCGGCTACAAGCAGGGCGAGCACCTCTACATCAACGCCCACGGCACAGGCACGCCCCTCAACGACAAGGGTGAGACCAAGGCCATCAAGACCGCCCTCGGCGAAGAAGATGCACGCCGCGCCGTCATCAGCAGCACCAAGTCGATGCATGGCCACATGCTCGGCGCTACCGGCGCAGTTGAGCTCATCATCAGTGCTTTGGCTCTGAAGAACGGCATCATTCCGCCGACCATCCACCTCGACCAGCCCGACCCCGAGTGCGACCTCGACTACACGCCGCACACCGCCCGTCAGTGGCAGGCCGACATCGCCCTGAGCAACACCTTCGGCTTCGGCGGCAACAACGCCAGCGTGGCGCTCCGCAAAGCCTGAATACAGATAGAACGTTTCAATAAAACATAGATATGAACAGAGACGAAATCAAAACATTCCTGCCTCACCGCGAACCGATGCTCCTTATCGACGACGTGGTGATGGAAGGCAACGAGGCTATAGCACACTACCACGTGCGTGGCGACGAGTTTTTCCTTCAGGGCCACTTCCCCGGCAATCCCGTGGTGCCCGGCGTCATCCAGTGTGAAATCATGGCTCAGGCATCATGCATACTGGTGCGCGATGAACTGGTCGGTCGCACGCCGCTTTACAGCGGCATCAACAACGTACGCTTCCGTCAGCCCGTGAAGCCTGGCGACACCATGGAGCTCCGTGCCCACATCACAAACCGTCGCGGCATGATTTTCTTTGTCGATGCCAAAGCCTACGTGGACGGCAAGGTCTGCTGCCAAGGAGAACTGACATTTGCTTTAATAGATAATAAATAAATCATAATGAAACTTTTAGAGAATAAGATAGCCCTTGTGACCGGTGCCTCGCGCGGCATCGGCAAGCGCACCGCCCAGCTTTTCGCCGAACACGGTGCCATAGTGATTTTCACCGACCTGCAGGAGAACGACGCCAGCAGCGAACTGTTGGCCGAACTTCAGCAGAAGAACCCCAAGAGCACCTTTATCGCAAGCAATGCGGCCGACTACGACCAGACTATGGCTGTGGCCGAGCAGGTGCAGAAGGATTTCGGCCGCCTCGACGCCCTTGTCAACAACGCCGGTATCACACGCGACAACCTCCTGCTCCGTATGTCGGTCAAGGATTGGGACATGGTGCTTGAAGTCAATCTGCGCTCGGTGTTCAACTACTGCAAGGCCTTCACTCCGATGATGCTCAAGCAGCGTTCGGGTTCTATCATTAACACCGCCTCGGTGGTGGGTGTCAACGGCAATGCCGGCCAGTGCAACTACTCGGCCTCGAAGGCCGGTATCATCGGCTTCACCAAGAGCCTTGCCAAGGAAATCGGTTCACGCGGCATCCGCTGCAATGCCATCGCCCCCGGCCTTATCGAGTCGGCCATGACGCAAGCCATGCCCAAGGAAGCCCACGACAAATGGCTGGCTGAGATTCCGCTGCGTCGCGGCGGCACCGACCTCGACATTGCCCGCACGTCGCTCTTCCTGGCATCCGACCTGTCGGAGTATATCACCGGCCAGGTGATTTGCGTCGACGGCGGTGTGTCGCTTTAAATGATTTGAAAATATTAGTGTAGAGTGTCGGACCCTGTGGCCCGACACTCTTTTTTTATGCAAAAATAAACGCGGCACTTCCGCAATGGAAATGCCGCGCTGCATATTAACTAAAACAATAATTATTTCTTGATGATTTTCTCCACATGGCCCGTAGTGCGGAGCATATAGATGCCGTTCTGGAGGCTGGAGAGGTCGAGGGTGTTGCTGCCCTCGCGGAGTGTGACGCTCATCACGCTGCGGCCGGCCATGTCGAAGAGGATGGCTTCGGTCTCGGCCTTGGCGATGACGTTGACAATGCTGGTGGCAGGGTTCGGGTAGAGTCCGAGCACAACGTCTTCGCTGGCTTCGATGCCTGCGTTTGGATCGCTGGCGGGATAGATTTCGTCGGTGAAGACCATGGCGTAGGTGACGGTGTCGATGGTGGTGCCTGCGGCATAGTCGCCCCACTTGAAGAGGTCGCCGTTATGCAGGACGGTGGTCATGCCCTCGGAAGCTGCGCTGCTGCCGTTGAGGGTGCTCATCCACCAGCCAGCCTGCTGTGCCTGGTGCGAGGTGCCGTTCTCGGCGAAGACGATGTCGTCGAGCCAGCCTTCGCCGCTATAGCTGAAGCGTGAGTCGGCGGCTGCTATGGCATCCATCACTTCTTGTACGGTGGTGCTTTCGCCAGCGAAGCGGTAGCCCCATGCCAGGGCGGTGTCGACCCAGTTGACGGCCAGAATCACCTCGTTGCTGCCTTCGCCGATCCAGTAGCGGATGTCGCTGGCTGCAATGGTGGCGTCCACGGCAACGGGTACTACATCTTCGCGCTCGTACATCACGGCCACGCCGGTCAGGTCGAAGCCGCACGCGGCGAAGTTGGTGGGCCAGGGGTCGTTGACAATGTGGCCGAAGGCGTCGTAGGATGCATACTGCGGGTCGATGCTGCCTACCACGTCGACGAGGCGCACATACACGATGCTGTCGATGTCGATGCCGGTGCTGTCGGCCAGCTCGGCAAGGTCGAACGGTGTGCCGTAGCCGATGCGGAATTTACCGGCCAGGTTGTTGATTTTGGTCGGGTCGGTGCTGCCGGTTTCGCCGGTCTGGGTTTGGGTCTGGGTGAGCGAGGTGGCTGGGAAGCGGACGAAGCGCTCGCCATCTGTGCTGACCTCTACAAACGCCAGTTCGAGGAAAGAGTCGCCGAAGCTGTTCTCGAAGACGGCAAAGTCGGGGCCCTCGCCGTTGCGGATGGGATGTTCGAAGGTGATCAGGGCCGAGCCGCCGTCGCCGAGGCTTACGGCAGCCATGGTGTTGTTGGCGGTGGCTTGGCCGATGGCGTTGCTATCGGTGCCGAAGCTGGCCATCGGGCTGTTGGGATTGCTTATCATCTGTGGACCGCGGGTCAGCTCTACGCCTGTGGCCCAGGCCACGATGGCGCTGCTGTCCTGTGCGATGGCGTTGCATCCTTCGGTGCCCACGGCACCACAGAAGGGTCCGTGCTCAGGCTCTGTGCTGGTGGTGTCGGTCGTGGTGGTATCGGTGTGGTGTGCGGGAACACTGACGGCGTAGATGCTGTCGGTGAAGACCATGATGAAGTTCACGGGGTCGGTGAGTGTTCCGATAAGGTAGTCACCCCATTTGAAGAAGTCGCCGTCATGCAGCACGGTGCCCATGCCCATGGATGCGGCGCTGTTGCCGTTGAGGGTGCTCATCCAGTTGCCGCCAGTGGGGTTGGCGATGCTGTCTATGCTGTCGAAGAAGACGATGTTGTCGAGGCCCCAGCTGCTGGGTGTGTAGCTCAGTCGCCAGTCGGCGGCGCAAAGGCTGTCCATCACCTCGGCTACGGTGGTGCTGTCGGCTCCGAAGCGGTAGCCCCAAGCCAGGGCGGTGTCGGCCCAGTTGACGGCGAAGACCACCTCGTTGCTGCCTTCGCCGACCCAGTAGAGGATGTCGGCGGCGGCGATGGTGGCGTCTGCGGGCGCCTCGGTGGTGTCGGTAGCCGTGGTGTCGGTGGCTGTGGGAACGTTGACCGGCGTCGGAACTTTGGTGTATGCTGATTGCAGGCACCATCCGCTGTATTCGCTCAAGCAGACGCGTGAAGGCGCACGTTGGTCGCC
>JAFVWV010000052.1 GCA_017501495.1 Bacteroidales bacterium
AGCCTTAGAAGCCGCCCGCGTATACATTGATTCTGGTGTCTTTTTTTGCGTCTGTTTTTTATTTAGCCGTGCGCGAGCCAAGACGGTCCATGGCGCAGCGGAAGCCGATCCATGAGGTACCCTTGTCCTGGTCGTAGAAGCGACGCGTGCTGGCCTGCAGGTAGTAGGCGCGGTCGTTCCAGCTACCGCCTTTGACAACGCGGACCTTGTTGTTGACCAGCGTGGTCACAGGAGCCTGTGCGTCCTCCAGACGGCGGGCATACATGAGGTTGGTGTTGGCATCCTCGCCGGTGAGCTGCGGACGGTCGTCGCCGGTGGTGCCCTCTTCCTCTTCTTCCTCATACTCGCTCTCGTACTCTTCCTCGCCCTCTTCGCTTTCGCCGCCAGCGGCCTCTCTACGGGCCGTCCAGTTCTGCTGGTCGATGTTCGAGTTCTTGTCGCCATCGAGGTAGTTGACGTTGTTGGCCTGACGGTAGTTGCGGCGGTTGAAGTCGTTGTCGACGTCTTTGTAGACCACCTGTCCGGCGTCGTCGATGACCACCGTGCCGTCCTCATCGAGTTCAAACGTGCGGTAGATATTGCCGCGGAAGGGGTCGATCTCGTCGCCGCCCATCGGGTTGACGACCTTACGATAGACGTCCATGCACCACTCGCTGACATTGCCAGCCATGTTGTACAGACCGTAGTCGTTGGGGAAATACCACTTGACAGGGCAGGTGTAGTCCCAACCGTCGTTCAGGTTGCCGGCCACGCCCATAGCGTCGCCGCGGCTGCGCTTGAAGTTGGCAAGGAACTGGCCGTAGTATTTCTTGTTGGCCGAACGCAGAGCCTGACCGGCCCAGGGGTAGGTCTTGTGCTCCACGATGCGCTCGTCGTAGGTGTTGCCGATCATGCCGAGGGCGGCAAACTCCCACTCGGCCTCTGTCGGCAGACGGTAGTAGGGGTAGAGTATACCGTCGTTCTCGCCCACGAAGCGGTCCTCGCCGGCCATGGCGGGGTCGAGGCTCTTGGGTGCATTCTTGCCGGCATCGCCTTGATACTGGCCTGCCAGGTAGACATCCGTCTGGAATGCATTCGAGCTCACGTTTTCCTGGTCGAGCAGGATGATACCCCTGTCGACAAGTATCTTCTCATTCACACGGTCGGTACGCCAGCGGCAGAACTGGTTGGCCTGCTCCCAGCTGACGCCCACCACAGGATAATCGGCATACGAAGGTCCGCGATAGTAGTGGTCGACGAAGCTCTCGCGCCAAGCCAGCTTGTCGCGCCAGCAGGCAGTGTCGGGGCGAATGGCCTTGACCATGTCGGGATACTCCTCGCCGTAGGCGCGGTTCATCCAGTATTCGAATTCACCGTAGGCCACATTGCTCACCTCGCATTCGTCGATGTAGAACGAAGAGACGGTGATTGTGTGGGCTATGTTGTCCCATTTGTAGCGGTCGTCCTCGGTGACGTGGCCCATCACAAACGAACCGCCCTCGATGAACACGAGGCCGGGGGCCGGAGCCTGCTCGGTGGCCGACGATACTTCATAGCCGCCCCACTTCGAGTCGTTGTAATTCCATCCGGTTGTCGTCGATTTGCCGCTCTTGCTGTTGAAGCACGATGTCAAAAGCAGCATTGCGCCCAACATGATACATGAGAATCTGAAAGTCTTCATATACTTATTCTTTATGTATTATTCGTTTTCTTTTTCTGTTTTTAACGCAGTTTGCGCGATTTTGTTTCGTCGTTGTGATTTTTTAACACATTAGAACGATGGGCAGCGTATGGCGCGCACCTTCTTCTTGTGCTCCGGCACGGGCATTAGCACGCCTACCGTCACCTCGTGGGCGCCGGCGGTGCTGTTGGCCAGCTTGCTGACTGTCACGTCATAGCTGTAGCCCACCTTGAAGTAGTCTTGCTGCACACCCACCTGGAATATAAAGGCGTCTGCGTTCTGGATGCCGTTGCGGAACCATACGCCCACGATGAAGGGCATCCAGTCCAGATAGAGACCGTAGTTGAAGTAGTGCTGGCCTCCCTGATACTGATAGACCACATTGGGCGAGATGATCGGCGAGCCAAGGCCTATCGACGACTGGCGCCGGGCCTCTTCGGCCACGTTGATGTATCCACCGCCATGCACCGTAAGTTTCAGCGGCACACGGTCTTCAGAATAAAAAGCCACATTGGGTTGGGTCAGGTGCGAGGCGGCGATGCCGGCATACCATTTCTTGCCATAGGCCACAGCACCAGCATTGAAGTCGATAGCCCAGTTGCTGAGCTTGTCGGGCGGCTGGGCGCCTGTGGTGTAGCTGAATCCAAGCTCGGCATCAATCTGGTCGGGAAAGCGGAGATAGTTGTCCCAGCGCAGGTGCGTGTTCATGGCCGAAAGCTGCAGACCGGCGCTGATGTTCACCTCGCGGCTGACACGGAAGTTGAAAGCATACATAACGCCCAACATATTGGTACTCAAGGCGCCATGATCGCCGACGCGGTCGCTCATGATGATTGCGCCGATGCCGCCGTGAAGGTCTTCGATATATTGGTCGTAGGATGCCGATATCGTAGTGAAAGCACTAACCAATCCCGGCCACTGGCCACGGTACGTCAGCGAGACGCGAGGCGCAATGGCTGTTCCGGCAAAAGCCGGGTTGAGATAGAGGGGGTTGGCATAGAACTGAGAGAAGCCTACATCCTGCGCTCCGGCAGGCAACGCTGCCAGCAGCGCGGCCCCCAAAAGTGCCTGTTTTAGCTTCTTTTTCAATTTCATTTCAGTCATATTATAGGCCTATAATCAAGCGGCAATATTACGAATTTTTTTTGAATTGACGTTTTTTTTTACAAAATATTTTCCCAAACATCATACTATCAGCGACATAAAATTTCGCACCAAGACGTCTAACCTACTCCAAAAAGGCTTCTGTCAAGGCATTTTTTTCATATTTTTGCCTTCGTCGATGCCACTGCAGCCTGCAAATATCGAGCTGTCCAAATGCAAATCGAACCCGCTCGCCAGCCGCACCTGGACAAGACCGCTGCAGAGGGCGAATGCCGACGTGCCGATGCGGCGCAGCGTGGCCGGCAGTTCGATGCTCTCGAGGCTCCGGCATGCCGCGAAAGCACCGTCGCCTATCTCCGCCAACCCTACGGGCATATTCACTACGGCCAGCGCCGCACAGTCGCAAAAGGCCTGACTGCCAATGGCCGTCAACTGCGGCAGACTGATGGCGGTCAGGCTGTCGTTGCGGTAGAAGGCGTTGGGGGCCACCGCCGTCACCCGGTATCTTCGTCCCTGCCATTCAACCTCTTGCGGCACCGTCACCGCTCCATGCATCTTGTGTCCTGGGTCATAGTATGGCCAATTCGGCCCGGGATGGGTGACGCTCACCGTAGCGCTGTCGGCATGTATCTTGAAATACATCAACTGCCCCTCAGGGCATGCCGCTCTAAAATCGTACTGCGCCCACGCTGCGTTCAATCCACACAGAATAAGGCATATAACACAGGCCATTCGTTTCATATTCCATCTTTTTTCAAGTTGCAAAATTACAATTTTTCTGTTTTCCGCACAATTATTTTCGCCACCGGTAGTGCATATCAACGATACATCAACGATATATCAACGATATTTCAACGATTGCAATCGTTGAAATATCGTTGATATATCGTTGATGTATCGTTGATATGCACTACCGGTAC
>JAFVWV010000053.1 GCA_017501495.1 Bacteroidales bacterium
AGCCTGCAAAATGACTATTAGCGCACTTCCAAAGGCCTTTTTGTGTACAAACCTCTTGAATCACTGGAAACGCTTGTAATGCCTGCGTTTCAGATCATTTTCAGCCTGCAAAATGACTATTAGGCCTTGATTTGTTATTTCGTCTTTTGGAGTCGGATTCTCGCGTCAACAGCGGTAACGTAGCGCGGATTGCCGAGCAGCGGGTTGAGGTCCATCTCCGCGATTTCGGGAGCGGCCTGCACCAGCGCGCTCACGCGGGCAATCTGGTCGGCATACAGGTCGATGTTGACGGGTTCCTGCCCACGTACACCCTGCAGAATCTTGTAGCCGCGCAGTTTCGTCAGCATCTCCTTGGCCTCGTCAGCCGTGATGGGTGCCAATGCACTCTGCACGTCCTTCAGCACCTCGATGAAGATGCCGCCCAAGCCGAAGAACACCTGATGTCCGAACTTGTCGTCACGGATGGCGCCGATATACACGTCGGTACCGTCCAACATCGGGTACATCTCCACTGCGTAGGTGTCTTGGATAGCCATCAGGCGGTCGAACTCCTTGCTCACGGTGTCCAAATCCTTCACATTCAGCGTCACACCGCCCACATCGGATTTATGCAGCGGACCCACCACCTTCATTACGAGCGGCACATCCTTGCTACAACCCACCTCCTTGGCGAAGGCGAGAGCATCCTCCTTCTTGGAGACTTCCACGGATTTCTTGCGGCTGATGCCGGCAGCATCCAGAAGCTCGTTATAATCAGCAATTTCCATATAACCATCCTGACATCTGTCGATGGTGCGGCGGATGCGGGCCACGTCAATTTCGGGCTGCTCCACCACCTCGGGCTGTGGCTTCGGAGTATTGTAAACTTTGCACAATGCCTGACCGAACACGCACTCTTCGGGGAAGTTGATGCGGTGCTTGTTGGTGATGAAGTCGGCGATTTCGTCCTTCACGTTGATGATGGAGGGCAGAATCGGGAAGATGGGTTTCTTGCAGGTCTTCATCTTCTGGTCGAGCACTTCATACACCTCCCAGTTGGCGAAAAGTCCGGGCGAGCCGAAGATGACGCACATGCAGTCGATGTTGTCGAAGTCGTTCTCGCAGGCATCGATGATGTAGCCGAGCTGTTCAGCAGTGCCGGTGGCGAGGAAGTCGATGGGGTTGCCCACGGAGGAGCCACCAAAGAGCTTGCTGAGCAGTTCGTCGGCCTTCGGACCTTCGATGTGGGGAACGTCCATGCCGTTGTCCGACAGTACGTCGGTGAGCATCACGGCGGGGCCGCCGGCGTGGGTGATGACGGCCATGTTCTTGCCTTTCACCTCGGGGTGCATAAAGATGGCGCACACGGTGGTGAGTTCCTGACGGTTGTGGCAACGCACGATACCGGCCTTGCGGAAGAGGGCATCCACGGCGGCGTCGTTGGTGGCGAGGGCACCCGTGTGCGACGAGGCGGCGCGGCTGCCGGCGGCGGAACCGCCCGACTTGATGGCCGCAATCTTGCATCCCTTGTTGATGAGCGAGCGCGAGTGCTTCAGCATCTTCTGCGGGTCACTGATTTTTTCCATGTAAAGCATGATGACGCGGGAGGATTTCTCCGGGTCGAAGGTGGTGTCGAGGTGTTCGAGAACGTCCTCAATGCCCATCTGGGCGGAGTTGCCGACAGCCCACACGCTATTGAAAGTGAGGCCGTTGGAGATGCCGTACTCCTTGATGAAGACGGCGGTGGCACCCGAGCCTGTCACGAAATCCACGCCGTGCGGGTCGAGGGTAGGGATGGGGGTGTCGAACGCACCGCAGTAGTTGGTGTTGAGGAAGCCGGTGCAGTTGGGGCCGATGAGGCTGCCGCCCACACTGTTGATGGTGTCGGTGATGTGCTTCTCGTACTCGGCTCCCTGCTGGCTCTCTTCGCCGAAACCAGCGGAAACGATGATGAAACCGCGGGTGTTTTTCTCTTTCGCCAGAATGTCAACGGTGGCGGGGCAGTATTTGGCGGCGATGGCCAGAATGGCGCAATCCACCTCCGGCAGATCTTCCACCTTGGCATAGCAGTGAATGCCCTGCACTTCCGACTCTTTTGGGTTCACGGCATAAATTTTGCCTTTGAAAGGACTATCCAATAGGTTTTTTACGAGTTTCCCACCAGGTTTGTGGACATCATTGGAAGCACCGACGATGACGATGCTCTGCGGATTTAACAATTTAGGATTGATCATATTATGAAGTATTTATAAATTTTCAAACAGGCGGCAAAGTTACGATTAAAATTGGAATTAGTCCTTGTGGAAAAGAAAATAACTTTTTGTATCTTTGCGCCGTTTTTAAACACCGAATAAAAATCATTTTACAAACCTAAAAACATAACGAGCAGAATCTAAACAACAATATACATAATAGATAGCGTTTGTGGCTATCCTTGACTCTCATTTTCCACAACGTCCTCTTTTTGAGGACAAACCAATCAAGGATAAGTTGCCGATGCCGTAAATGTTACGGCGTGGAATACTTGTTAGATTGGTGGGCGTGGAAACCCGAGAGTCAGGCAAGG
>JAFVWV010000054.1 GCA_017501495.1 Bacteroidales bacterium
TATCGTTGATGTATCGTTGATATGCACTACCGGTGACTAAGAGGGTGGGGTGGAGGGGGTATTTGCCGGAATGAAAAAAAGCGTTATCTTTGCAGCGGCAAACAGGTCGGGCTTTTTGCCCGCAGGCATTGAGTATTAATTCGATAAACAAATAACTAAAACAACAAAACATGACAAAAACACTGAAAACCCTGCTGCTGACGGCTCTGGTGCTGTTTCCGGCAACGCTGTGTGCGCAGCTGACGCAGACCCTTGTGGTGGCCGACGGCGGTGCCCCGGCGCCGAGCACCCGCGTGCCGTTCTACGCCAACGAGTCGAACAGCGGTCCGCAGCACACCCAGATCATCTACCATGCCGATTCGCTCGAAGTGCTTGACGGTCAGGATATCCTTGGTATCAAGTTCTTTTTGGTGTCGGCTCCGTCTGTCGCCGTCAATGCACAGGCCGAGGTGCGCGTAAAAGAAATCGCCCAATCCACCTTGACGACGTTTGAGTTCCTCGACGCTTCCGATGCCCAGGTGGTCTACACCGGCAGCCTCGGCACCACGGGCACAGAGATTGAACTGTCATTTGCCGAGCCTTACAATTACCAAGGCGGCAATATGCTGATAGACATCGTGATGCAGGCTGGCAGCAACTATGCCACCTACAGCTTTGTGGGTGCGCAGACTGCCGCGTCGCAATATGTGAGTGCCAACCGCGTCGACATGCCGGGCGAGGACGACGACGAGTACGATTACGACTACTCGGTGCCTACCAGTTTCGAGTATGGCGACCGCTTCCGTTTCCTGCCCAAGATGGAGCTGACCTACAGCGCTGCCCCGACCTGCCAGAAGCCGACGGCATTGACCGTGGCGAGCACCGACCCCGACAGCGCCGTGGTGACCTGGAGCCCGGGCGGCGACGAGACGCAGTGGATCATCTATCGCAACGGCGAATGGGCCGACCAGTGGGCCGACAGCAGCTATACCTTCAGCGGCCTCAGCGGCAATATGCAGTACACTATCGGTGTACGCGCGCTCTGCGGCAATGGCGACACCTCGCGCGTGAGCACCGTCAGCCTGACGACCGACTGCGGCCTGATGAGCAGCGAGGTGCTGCCGTGGACCTACAGTTTCGACACCCTTGAATACACCGGCACCTACCACTCACTCGACATCCCGTGCTGGGCTTCGGCCGACATCTACACCGGGTGGAGCAATTCGTTCCCGGCCATCGTCAGGAGCATCAGCCATGGCGGCAACGGTGCCGCCACGGCCAACGGCAAGAGTCTGGCCCTGCAGGCCACCGCCACGGCTCATCCCATCGCGGCGCTGCCCAGGTTCGAGACGCAGCTCAACACGCTCACCGTCAGTTTTTGGGCTCGCTATGGCAGCGGCGTTACGGCATGTGACAGCGTGCTGGTGGTCGGCGTGTTGACCGACGACACGGCGGCTTCATCGTTTGTGCCCATCGATACGGTGGAGTTCGTCGCAGGCAGTTCGCAGACCCCCTGGCAGTACTTCGAGGTGGCCATCGAAACCGACCTTGAAGGCCGCATCGCCTTCCGCTACAGCAGCACTGCGCAGAACGGATATATAGACGACATCACCGTCAGCCAGCGCCAGGCCTGCGACCGTCCGCAGAGCGTCGTGGTCGACGGTGCAGGCGACGACAACGTCTCGCTCACCGTCGTCGATCCCACGTCGTTGGGCCACTACGGCGTCAGCTGCATCAGCGGCAGCGACACCATATACGGCGAGATTGAAGGTTCGCTGAGCGGCACCATCTACGGTCTGCAGCCTGCACGCCGCTACGATGTCAGCCTCTGGGGCATCTGCTACGACGGCGACACCACCACCCATATCGCCACCGCCTTCCGCACCACTGCGCCGGTCTATACCGAGATGCCCTACTATACCGGTTTCGAACAGGACGAGGACACCCTTTGGGCTACCTACGGCCACGCCGGAACAGCCTGGGTTATAGACACCGCCGCTGCAGCCGACAGCCTGCGCAGCCTCTATATCAGCGCCGACGGCGGATTGACCAACGGCTATGCCGCTTCGGGCGCGGCCGCAAGGGTGAGCTACGCCGTCCGCAGCTTCAATCTCACCGAAGGCCAGTTCATCGTCGGATTCGACTGGCGCTGCATGGGCGAAATCTCCAGCTATGGTGTCAAGTGGGACTGGATGCGCGTTGTCCTCGCCCCCGAGGATGCCGTGTTCGCTGACGGCGTCACGCAGCTGCCCTTCCACCTCGACACCGCCCAGGTGCCCGACGGATGGATGAGCGTCAGCAACGCCCTGGCCGGCAGCGCCGAGTGGCAGCACTTCCAGCATCAAATCACCATCGACAGCGCCGGCATCTACCAGATGGTCGTCGTCTGGCGCAACGACAACAGCGGCACCGGCCTGCCCGCAGCCGCCATCGACAATATCATCTTCGAGCAGCTCAGCTGTCCGCAGGTGGCCGACCTGACGGTCGACAGTATCGGACAGACTTGGGCCTCCGTCAGCTGGACGTCGGCTGGCAGAGAGTCGGAATGGATGGTCAGCGTGGCCGACACGGTCTACTCCGTTGCCGACACCACGGCATTCCGCATTGAGGGTCTGCAACCTGCAACAAACTATACGATAGGCGTACGCGCCGTATGCTCCGAAGGCGACACAGCCTTCGCCGCCACCGTAAGCCTGCTCACCATGCAGCAGCCGGTCGCCGCACTGCCCTACACCACCGGCTTCGAGGCCGCCGACGACCGCGGCTGGTACTGCCTCAACGGCCACAACGGCTGGTTTGTAGACAACCGCCTCGACAGCACGGCCAACTATGCCCTCTACGTCAGCGCCGACAGCGGTGCCAGCTGCACCTATGCCCTCAGCGGACACCCCTCGGTCAGCTACGCTTTCCGCACCTTCGTCCTTGCCGACGGCGAGTACGAACTCGTCTTCGACTGGATGTGCAAGGGCGAACTGAACAGCGACTATATGCGTGGGTGGCTGGTACCGGCCGACTTTGTCTTCCGTGCCGACACCCTGCCCAACGGCAACCCCGCCCACCTCAGCAGCAGCTACTGGCAGCAGAGCCCCGAAGGCTGGATTGATGTGGCTGGCGGCAAACTTAACGGACAGAACTCCTGGCAGCATGCAGTCGGCAACTTCGACGTCGACAGCGCCGGCACCTATAATCTTGTCTTCATGTGGGTCAACGACAACACGCAGGGTCAGGCTCCCGCCGGTGTGATAGACAACATAGAACTGCGCATGGCCCCCTGCCCGCAGGTCGACAGCCTTGTGCTCGTCGGCGCCACCGAGACGTCGCTCAGCATCAGCTGGACGGCAGGCGGCAGCGAAAGCCAGTGGCAGGTCACGGCCAACGGCAGCAGCGTCACTGTGTCGCAGCCCCAGGCCACCATCGTCGGCCTGCAGCACTCTACAGCCTACGTGGTCGAGGTGCGCTCCATCTGCCCCTCCGGTGAGGCAGGTCTGCCGGTCAGCGCCACATTCCGTACCGAATGCGGCGCCGTCAGCCTGCCCTATGTCGAGGACTTCGAGCAGATGCAGGGCAGCACCGAGGCCCCATGCTGGACCCTCACCATACCCTACACAGGCCAGTACGGTACCTATCCGCACCTCTACCACTCCAACTACTCGGCCTACAACGGTGAATACTATATGTATGGATATATGTATGCCGACGGTCATGAGGTACTCTTCGCCAGCCCAGCCATCGAGGTGGCCGACTCGGGCATATCTGCCGTTTTCCACGCCTATTTCTATCATGGCGACATGGAAGAAGAAGAAATCAACCACAACGTCCGCCTGCAGGCTGGCATCATGAGCGATGCCGACGATGCAGCCACCTTCATGCCGGTGCTCGACACCACCGATGTTTTGGAGAATTGGACAGACTTCGCCTTCGAGGTGCCGGGAACGCTTATCGGCACGACGACAACCCACGTGGCCTTCCGCTTCACGGTGGAAGACACCACAGTCGACGCACGCACTTACTTCGGTCTCGACAGCCTGGCCGTCAAGGGCCTTGCACCCGTCCCCGGCGACGACACATCATCGTCTGACACCACAGGCATAGCCGCGGTCGCCACAACGGGCAGCATAACCGTATACCCCAACCCCGCCGTGAGAGAGGTGACGGTGAGCGGTATGGAGAGCGGCGCCACGGTCAGCATCATCGATGTCAACGGACGCGAAATACACCATGCAGAAAAGGTGGACGGTGCATACAGCCTGAATCTTGGCACGATGGCACGCGGCACATACTTCGTGCGCGTAACCGACCGTCGTGGCGTGACGGTGAGAAAGCTTGTCGTGAAGTAACGTTCATAGGATTAATTATATAAGAGAAAGCCGCCCCGAAAAGGCGGCTTTCGTGCTGCCGTGAGGCGCCAAAAAGTTGATTTTCGGGGGTGAAATTGTATGTTTTTGCAGCAGGAACAGCGAGGATGGTATAAAAAAGTTCTGCTGTATCAATATTGTAAATCAGTATATTACGAAAAAAGTTGCAAATAAAATGAAAAAAAACTTTGTCGGTATCGAAAAAAGTAGTATTTTTGCAGCCTCAAACGGAGAAAACAGAGAGTTGTTTGAAAGACTGTGAGAAGCCGATGTAACGCAGTTGGTAGAGTAGCTGATTTGTAATCAGCCTGTCGGGGGTTCGAGTCCCTTCATCGGCTCGATTCTCCAAGCCAGTCAACAGCATCGGATGGAGAATATGGGGGAGTCGCATAGCGGCAATTGCAACAGACTGTAAATCTGTCCTCGGAAGAGTTCGGTGGTTCGAGTCCACCCTCCCCCACGAGAAGCCCAACTTCTGAATGCGGAAGTAGCTCATTTGGTAGAGCGATAGCCTTCCAAGCTATAGGTGGCGGGTTCGAGCCCCGTCTTCCGCTCCAAAGCGGGAAACAGGGAAGCCCCAATGCCCCGCAAAAAAGAAAAGGTACTCATAAAAAGAGAGAGTGAGTAAAAGCAAGCCGCAGTAGCTCAGTGGTAGAGCGCTTCCTTGGTAAGGAAGAGGTCACGAGTCCGACTCTCGTCTGTGGCTCTCTTTTTTTGCCGAAACGGCAAACGAAAGAACAAAAAAATGGAGGACGAAAGCTTTATGCACGCCCTCTTTGAACGTGAATTAATATTATTGTTAACATTTAATACGTATTAAAAATGGCAAAAGAAAAATTCGATCGCTCTAAACCGCACGTCAACATCGGTACTATCGGCCACGTTGACCACGGTAAAACTACCCTAACTGCAGCTATTACAACTGTATTGGCAAA
>JAFVWV010000055.1 GCA_017501495.1 Bacteroidales bacterium
AGAACGTCGCGAGACAGTTCGGTCCCTATCTGTTGTGGGCGTTTGAAGTTTGAGGGGCTCTGACTCTAGTACGAGAGGACCGAGTTGGACAGACCTCTAGTGTACCGGTTGTAACGCCAGTGGCACCGCCGGGTAGCTATGTCTGGATCGGATAAGCGCTGAAAGCATCTAAGTGCGAAGCCGGCCCCAAGATGAGACTTCGTCACAGGGTGGTCGAAGACTACGACCTCGATAGGCCGCAGGTGTAAAGGCAGCGATGTCAAAGCCGAGCGGTACTAATAACCCGAAGACTTTCCGTTGAATTCCCTTATATGTCTTGTGCCAATGTGCCATAAACATTACTTTTGGTGGCTATGGAGTGAGTGTTCACCTCTTCCCATTCCGAACAGAGAAGTTAAGCCTCACATCGCCGATGATACTGCACTTGTTTGTGGAAAAGTAGGTCGCCGCCAATCTTTTTAAAGGGAACCGAGATATCGGTTCCCTTTTTTTGTTTTGCCCCCCTTCGTGCTCTCGACAGCATGGAAATGCAAACTCTGCTGCGTTAGCAGAATATTGTGTAGGTCAATGGCGATGTTGGATCTATTCGAGGTATCTTTATGCGCTTGGGAAAATAAACTTTTCTATTGTGGCTTGATTTTTTTTTTGCTACGTCGCTGAAAGTTTGTATCTTTGCAGTCTGAATAATATTCTTTAATAATTTAATACTATAACATAATGAAAGAAATTATGCCTGTCAACGGACAGTTCGCAATGATGGAGTCGCCTTATGGTGATTTGGGAAATGTAATCAGTGCTCAGACGCTCAGCTACCACCATGGCAAGCACCTGAAGGCCTATGTGGATAATCTGAACAAGCTCCTGCCAGGCAGCGGCCTCGATGGATTCGCATTGCAGGAGGTGGTGCGCCGCAGTGAAGGTGGCCTGTTCAATAACGCTGGCCAGGTGCTGAACCATACCCTCTATTTTGAGCAATTCAGTCTCAAGGCCCGTTCCATGAGTGCTTCGTTCGCCGCTCTGCTTGAGCGCGATTTCGGCAGTGTGGAGGCATTCAAGAAAGAGTTCGAGCAGAAGGGCGCCACACTATTCGGCAGCGGCTGGGTGTGGCTCAGCGCCGACTGCGACGGCAAGCTGGTCATCACGCAGCAGCGCAATGCCGAGAACCCCGTCACCGCCGGACTCACGCCCCTGCTCACCTTCGACGTGTGGGAGCATGCCTACTATCTCGACTACCAGAACCGTCGCGCCGACTACCTGGCCGCCCTTTGGCAGCTGGTGGACTGGCCTGTGGTCGAAGGCCGCCTGTAGTCCCTACGCCGGTTCACCGGCATATAACCGAAATGAGCGACACAGTATAGCCGCGGACACCAGGCCACGGCTGTGTGTCGTTTTCGCTACAATAAAATCAGTTCGTGCCCGTTAATAAACCATAATGGGGCAGATTATCATACATGTGGACATGGATGCGTTCTACGCCTCGGTGGAGATACGCGACAATCCCGCACTGCGGGGCCAGCCTCTCGTCATCGGTTCGCTGCCCCATGAGCGCGGCGTGGCGGCCACATGCAGCTATGAGGCCCGCACCTTCGGCGTGCACTCCGGCATGAATATCAAGGATGCCTACCGGCTCTGTCCGCATGGCATCTTCATGCACCCCAACTTCGACAAGTACAAGGCCGTGTCCGAACAGCTCAACGCCATCTGGAACACCTACGCCACCGCCGCACAGCGCATCTCGCTCGACGAAGCGTACCTCGACGTCACACGCCAGGCTGGCGACTGGAATGGGGCACGCCGCATCGGCCACCTCATCAAGCAGCGCACGCTCGACGAGGTGCACCTCACCTGCTCCGTCGGTGTGGCCTACAGCATGACGGCCGCCAAGATGGCCAGCGAGGAGAAGAAGCCAGACGGATACTTCGAAATTCCCACGGCCGACGACTTTGTGCGTCTCATCCTGGACCGCGACGTCGGTGTGCTATACACTGTAGGGGCACAGACGGCCAAGAAGCTGCACGACGCAGGCATCATGACCGTGCGCGACATGCGCAACCAGCCCGACACCGTGGTCCGGCTGCTCGGCAAACATGGCCGTTGGCTGGTGCAGGTAGCCAACGGCGAGGACGACCGCCCCGTGCAGCCCTACCGCCCTGAGGACGCCAAGTCGGTGGGGCGCGAGGTGACCTTCCAGGAGAACGTCTTCAACTACGAATTACTCAAGGATGTGCTCATCCTACTGGCCCTCAGTGTCGAACGACGCGCCAACCGCTACGGCCTTCGCGGTCGCGGCGTAACCCTCAGGCTCACCTACACCAACATGCGCACCATCAGCCGCTCGCGGGCGTTGACCCACAGCACCGCTTCGGCCGTCACCATCCACCGCGAAGCCATAGCCTTGCTCGACACCGTACGCTGGGACCCCGTGCGACTGGTGGGCGTGAGTCTCTACAACCTCTCTGACCACGACGAGGGCCAGACCGTCATGCGCGACATGTTGGAAAACACCGAACAGCAGGATGCCGAGCGCCAGGCACTCCTCGACCATCTGCAACAGCGCTACGATCTCGACTTTGCTGGACATCTGGAGCAAATCCACCGCATGGAGACCATGCATAAAACCATAGAATACATGCGCAAACACTTCCGCCTTTAATAGTTGTAAAGGCTCACACGCTTATTTGCGTTGCTCTGGAATTGCAACGAGTTATATGCCAAGATGCTCGTTGTGTTTTTGCTTTTTTAATTCTACTATTCGTACAATCTATGCGACACTGCGTGGTTTATTTGCATACTATTGGGGATTGACCAAATTTGATGGCCTTGGCGGAATGTGCCAGAAAGATTATTTACGGGTTACTCGGTATATTGCGGTATGTCGAGTAGGTGGGCCACTTCGCTGAAGTACTGAGTGGCTGTGAGGGCAGGATAGTTGAGAAGTTGGTTGATGGCGTCTTTATGGGCGGCGCGTATCTTTACCATCTCGGCCTCGATTTCTTCAGCGATGGGCAGCTGTTCTGCGATACGAATGTTGATGGCCTTTTGGACGGCAACACGTATGTGTGGCACTGCTTCGGTATAGTAAGCCACAAGTAGGTTGGTGCGCTCGCTGCCAGTGGCTGTGGCGAGCCGTGAGGCATATTTCTTGTAGATGGGTCTGAGTTTATTGTCGAGTTCTGTATAGGCATCGTCGGCATGCTGTCCGGCGGTTGTCCACCGGTCGATGATGGGTTGCAGTGGTTCGAGCCAGCCGCTGGCATCGATAGCTTGATTAATTGCGGCCGTCTGGGCGCGCTGTTGGCTGTAGTGTGTCTGCAGCCAGGCTTGCTGCTCTTCGTCGCTCATTTTGGAGAGGGCTTCAAGTTCTTCTGTTGTGAGGCCGGTGTAAGCCGCGGCCATATCCATAACCTGAGCTGAGTCTATGTCAGCGTAGGACAACGCCGAGCATTGAGCCGCCAAGTCGAGGACTTTGGTGTTGAAAAGGGTAACCTTGCTGGCAATGAGCTTGAGAGTTTTCTCGTTGAGTTCGGCCTCTTTGTACTTGACGAGTTGGTCGGCCGAGGGCAGTTCTGGCAACTGGCGCATTAGGCTTTCATAGGTGACTTGTGCGGTCGATGCTGCAGTGGCAGGTTTTTTCTGCTCTTTTGGCAAGCGTTTGTCCACTTCGCCCTCAATGGCTTTGGCTGCTGCCTCGCTGGCGCGGTCGGCGGCTTTGTCAGCCAGTTTCTCAGCTGTCTTGTTGACGGCTTTTTTTGCGGCCTTCTCGAGCAGACCACCCAACTGTGCGTTGCCTATGGCCGGCAGCATCATGATTGCCAGGATTAGAATGATGTTTTTCTTCATGGTGTTAATGGAATTTAATGATTAATATTATTAAAGCCTCTTTTTAGAGGTCTTTTCCTGTTATAGCCGACGAGCGCCATCGCCTATTTCGACGGCAATGGGTTGGCAGTCGATACTGAAAAGTCTGCGGTAGGTGTCTCTGACTCTGGCAAGAAATGTGTCACGGCGGTCGTTGCGCACAAGGTTGATGGTGCAACCGCCGAAACCACCGCCCATCATGCGTGCGCCGCTGACGCCGAGGCGGCGGGCCTCGTCAACGAGGAAGTCTAGCTCTGGACAGCTAACATCGTAGTCGTGGCTGAGGCCTTCGTGTGTGAGGTACATCTGGTGACCGACGGACTCATAGTCAGCATTCTCCAGAGCGTTGCAGACGGCCATCACGCGGTCGGTTTCGCCGAGGACGAAGCGTGCCCGTCGATAGTCTTGTTCAGTAAGCTTTGGGCGTATGGCGTCGAGTTGCTGCCATGTGCAGTCGCGCAGGGTTTCAACACCGGCGAGGGCAGCCACGTGTTCGCACGATGCTCGGCGTTCGTTGTAAGGTGACCCGACGAGTTGATGTTTGACACAGGTGTTGACAAGCACGAGGCTGTAGCCATCAGGTTGCCATGGGTAGTATTGGAACTCGCCGCTGCGGCAGTCAAGGCGCATGAGTGAGCCTCTGCGACCGTGCATGGAGGCAAATTGGTCCATAATGCCGCATTTGACGCCAACGTAACGGTGTTCGGTGGCCTGACCGATGCGTGCCATCTGCATGCGGTCGAGTTTTCCTCCGAAAAGGTCGTTGAGAGCGAAGGCGAAACAGCTTTCAAGAGCTGCCGAGGAGCTCATGCCTGCACCGAGTGGTACATCTCCGGCATAGAGTGCGTCGAAACCTTCGACAAGTACGCCAGCAGCCATCATCTCGCGCACGACACCGAAGACATAGCGGAAGTCAACAGCTTGCGGCCCTTGCGCGTCGTCAATACAGAAGGAACAGCTGCGGCCGAGGTCGGCGGCGTGGAGATTGACGTCGCGCGAACCGTTGGGACGCACGATGGCTGTGATGCCTTGGCCGACAGCACCGGGGAATACAAATCCGCCGTTGTAGTCGGTGTGTTCGCCTATGAGATTGATGCGTCCAGGGGCGGCAAAGGCTATGCCCTCACCGCCGAAATGGTCGGCGAATAACTGTCGCAGGCTGTCGGGGTTTATCATTGTTGGCTGAATTTAAATATCGTGGTGCTGGAGAAAGGATGATCTGGCATGAGGCGGCCAGTGCTTTCAGGCCAACTGTGGTTTGGCGAGTCTGGGTATTGCTGTGTTTCGAGGCATACAGCACTGCGCACCGGGTAGGCGATACCGCCTTTGCCACGCACGCCGTCGAGGAAGTTGCCTGTGTAGAGTTGGATGCCCGGAGCGGTGGTGAAGACCTCTATGCTGATGCCTGTGGCAGGTGACGAAAGAAATACCGAGGGGTTGTCGAGCGAGGGAGCGCGCAGCACGAAGTTGTGGTCGTAACCCCGACCGATGTGCAACTGTGGGTGATTGGCAGCAATGTCGCGGCCGATGGGCTTGGCCGAGCGAAAGTCGAAGGGAGTACCATCGACTGGCATATGCTTGCCAAGCGGGATGGCGGTGTTGTCGGTGGGAGTGTAGAAATCGGCATCGATGCGAAGGGTGTGATTATGTATATCTGTCAGCGGTGAGGTCTTGTCTGTACCGTTGAGGTTGAAGTAGCTGTGGTTAGTCAAGTTGATGACGGTAGGTTGATCAGTTGCGGCGCTGTAGTCGATACGCAGGGCGCCGTCGGCTGAGAGGGAGTAGAGCACCTCGGCTCGAACTGTACCGGGAAAACCGTTGTCGCCGTCGGGGCTGACTATGACCAGCCGTATGGCCGATGGTGAGACTTCGAGTACGTCGAATGGTTGGTATTGCCATCCGTCGGGACCTCCGTGCAGGCAGTTGGGACCGTTGTTGCGTGGCAGTTGCACGACATCCCAGTCGATGGCGAAGCGACCTTTGGCGATACGGTTGGCGTAGCGTCCGATAATGGCTCCGAAGTCGGACGCGTGGTTCTGTGGGAAGTAATCGTCGATGGAATCGAATCCAAGCACCACGTCAACGCCGCCGACCCGTAGGCTCACGATGCGTGCACCGAAGTTTGTGATTACCGCCTCGATGGCGCCGCTGCTTAGGGTGTAGAACCCTACCTTTTTACCTTTATATGTACTCATCGTGCAGCGGGGAATTGAGGTGTGGCTTTGAGAAATGCTTGGTAGTCTTTAATCATCGATGTGTACATCTCCTTGCGGTCGTATACGTTGTAGCAAGGGTGGTACTGGCGCACTACGGCTACGTTGGCCGCCGCTGAGTAGTGGCAATGTTCGTTGACCTGTTCGAGGTCGGGGTAGACATGACGTTTGAGAAAACTTACAAGCAGCCCCTGCCCCCCAAGGCAGAGTATGATGTCGGCTTCGTACATCGATATTTGTTCGCTGAGCAAGTCGGAGTAATTTTCCATATATTTCTGTAGCACAGTATTGCTGGCTGCTTTGGCATCGGGCTGTTTTTTGCAGTTGATGCGTGCAATGGGTGCGTTTTCGTAGAATCCCTGAAGACGTGTTTCGTTGTCTGCCTTGCCGAATGGTAGCACTTTGCGTTCCGGTATATTCATAAGGCCATAAACCCAGAGTTCAAGGTTTGGAAAGAAGCGGTAGGCGGTGCGGCATGTGAGCCT
>JAFVWV010000056.1 GCA_017501495.1 Bacteroidales bacterium
ACAGCGTCAAATCAATAAACCTTACACCTTAAACCTTAAACTTTAAACCCTAAACCTTAAACCTTAAACCTTACTCAGAGCACCTCTTCCAGCGTCCAGAGGCGGTTGCCGTTTGAGCCTTTGACCAGTATTGTGTACCCCTCGGGGGCCATCCGTCTGATGGCCTCGGCGGCTTCGCTTGTGTCGGCCACATGCGTCATGCCCTGCGGCAAGCCGATGCCGTCGAACTCGTGCCCCACGAGCAGCACCCTCTCTATGCCGGCCTCGGCCAGCAGGTTCACCAGCCGCTCGTGCTCTTTCCTGCTCTCGGCGCCGAGCTCTTTCATGCCGCCCACAACGGCCATCTTGCGCGCGCCGACCATACTGCCGAAACTCGCTATGGCCGCCGCCATGCTCGACGGGTTGGCGTTGTAGCAGTCGAGGTACAGGTGATTGCCGCGCGGGCTCTCCTTGTATTCCGACCGCTGGTTGCTGGGCACGTATTCCTCGATGGCTTCCTTGATGTCCCACGGCTCGACGCCGAAGTGCAGGCCCACGGCCACGGCGGCCATGCAGTTGGCAAAGTTGTAGTTGCCCAGCAAGTGCGTCTGTACGGTGTAGACCGAGTCGCCCACCTCGAAGTAGAACCGCAGGAACGGAGAATCGGAGCATGCTGAGCTGGGAACACCCGGTTGCGTCAGCCCACTTTCCACTTTCATCTTTCCACTTTCCACTATAAGTGTGCCACGCACGTCGGCATCCTCCGAGCTGCCGTAGGCCACGATGCCCAGCGGTGTGCCGTCGATGGCCTCTTCGCTCACTATAGGGCTCGCCGGTGCATAGGCCGGCAGGGCGCTCTCGGTGCCCGGCATGGTGGCCAGCTTCTCGGCCTCGTCCATCAGACGTTCATCGTCGGCGTTGACGAACACCAGGCCGTGCTTACCGGCCAGGTGGCGGTAGAGCTCGGTCTTGGTGCGCACCACCCCCTCGAACGAGCCGAAGCCCTCGAGGTGGGCACGCCCCACGTTGGTGATGAGGCCGCAGTCGGGGTCGGCTATGGCGCAGAGCTGCGCTATCTCGCCCGGGTGGTTGGCGCCCATCTCCACCACCGCCATCTCGGCATCCTTGGGCACGGCGAGCAGCGTCAGCGGCACCCCCAGGTGGTTGTTGTGGTTGCCGCGCGTGGCGGCGGTGCGGTAGCGTTTGCCGAGCACGGCGTGCACCAGCTCCTTGGTGGTCGTCTTGCCGTTGGTGCCGGTGATGCCCACCACCGGGATGGTCATATAGCTGCGATGCAGGGCCGCCAGCTGCTGCAGGGTCTGCAGCACGTCGGGCACACCCACGATGCGCGGGTCGTCCTTCCACTTTCCGCTCTCGGCCTTCCACCGGCTGTCCACCACGCAATAGGCGGCGCCCTGCTCCAGCGCCTGCGGCGCAAAGGCGTTGCCGTCGAAGTGTTCGCCCCGGAAGGCAAAGAAGATACAGCCCGGCGTGATGGCCCGCGAGTCGGTGGTCACCGCATGGCTGCGCATATAAGCGAGATACAACTGGTTCAGCATAGCAAAGTCGTTTTTCACCATAACGCCGACACCGGCACGATTATTGTGACGAAGGGCACTTTTTTCGCCTCCGGCAGTGCACCGGTAGTGCATATCAACGATACTTCAACGATATATCAACGATATATCAACGATTAAAATCGTCGAAATATCGTTGATATATCGTTGAAGTATCGTTGATATGCACTACCGGTGCAGTACAAAACACGACTTTGATAACTAAAATTAACATAAGATGCAGTACTACGACTACCCTGCCTTCACCATCGTCTGGGTCATGGATGTCTACTCGTTGGTGTTGCGGAGGGCAGCGGGGCACCCGGCATTGTATTGGTGCCGCGCACGACGAGCCGAGCCTCTGCTGCCCCGTGGCCGAGGAGGGCACATTGCGCTACATGGCGTGGAGCCCGTGGGGTTACGTCAGTGTGTTGCGCCTGCAGGGACGTCGGGTCTATGTCAACAGGGCCAGTGGCTGGCCGACCGACAAGATGAAGCTGGAGGCCAGCGACGAGTTCGACCTCAGCGACAGCCAGCTGGCCGAGGTGCGCCGGCTGATGGACGTCTTCCTCGCCGCCAAACTGCCCGACGACATGACAGGCGTTATCTATGTCATCGACGGTGGCGACTTCCTGCTGGAATATGTCATCAACGGTGAATACCGCACTTTCCGTGCCCCTCAAGGCGGCACACCAAAGGTATTCGATGCCCTAACAGAATATCTTTGGAGTCTCTACAAAGCCCGGTAGTAGACATTCGGTCCAACCGACTGCCATTTTGTCAGCATCTGTGTCAGTCCGCTCGATTGGCACGGATGTTGTTATAGTGAGGGTGTCTTCGGATTGCTCTGAACACTCAGATTACTCAGAATACTCCGAAAAAGAACACAAACAAGCAAACAAAAAAAGAAAGGAAAACAATATGAGCAAAATCATCGGAATCGACCTCGGCACAACCAACAGTTGTGTGAGCGTCATGGAAGGTAACGAACCCGTAGTTATCGCAAACAGCGAGGGCAACCGCACCACCCCCAGCGTGGTCGGCTTCCTCGAAAACGGCGACCGCAAGGTGGGCGACCCCGCCAAGCGTCAGGCCATCACCAACCCCCACAACACCGTCTACAGCATCAAGCGCTTCATGGGCGAGACCTACGACCAGGTGACCAAGGAGATTGAGGCTGTGCCTTACAAGGTGGTGCGCGGCAACAACAACACCCCCTGCGTCGACATCAACGGCCGCCAGTACACCCCGCAGGAGATCAGCGCCATCGTGCTGCAGAAGATGAAGAAGACCGCCGACATAGAAATTCCAGTAGTCCTTCTGCCTGTATGCGGGGAGCATCCAGTCATTGTGCTTCATTCTGCCGTAGAAGCCCGAGAGGATC
>JAFVWV010000057.1 GCA_017501495.1 Bacteroidales bacterium
CTTAAACCTTAAACTTTAAACCTTAAACCTTAAACCTTAACCCTTAAACCCTAAACCTTAAACCTTAAACTGCAGTACCATGGACAGATACTGTGTCATCATGGCCGGCGGCATCGGCAGCCGCTTCTGGCCTCTGAGCAAAAACAACTACCCGAAGCAGTTCCTTGACATCCTCGGCACCGGCAAGAGTTTCATCCGTGCCACCTTCGAGCGCTTCCTGCCGCTCGTGCCGGCCGCCAACTTCGTCGTCGTCACCAACGCCGCCTACAAGCAGCTCGTGCTCGAGCAGCTGCCCGAACTGCAGCCCGACCAGGTGCTCTGCGAACCCATGCGCCGCAACACGGCCCCCTGCATCGCCTATGCCGTCTACCACATCCTCAGCCGCTGCAGCGAGGCCTCCATCGCCGTCACCCCGGCCGACCACCTCGTCACCAACGAGCCCGAATTCCACCGCGTCGTGGGCTCGGGCCTCGACTTCGTGGAGCAGCACCGCGACGCCCTCATGACCATCGGCATCCGCCCCTCGCGCCCCGAGACCGGCTACGGGTATATCGAGGTCGACACGCTCGGTGACGGCATCGTGCCCGTGAAATCTTTCAAAGAGAAACCCGACCTCGAGACCGCCAAGCGCTTCGTGGCCGACGGCCGCTTCTTCTGGAATTCAGGCATCTTCCTCTGGAGTGCAGACGCCATCATGGCCGCTCTGCGACGCTTCCTGCCCGACCTCACAGCCCTGATGGACGAGGGCCGCGACGCCTTCGGCTCGCCGCGGGAGCAGCAGTTCATCGACCGCCAGTTCGAGCGCTGCCCCGACATCAGCATCGACTACGGCGTCATGGAGAAGTCCGACAGCCGCTACACCGTGGCCGCCGACTTCGGCTGGAGCGACATCGGCACCTGGGGCTCGCTCTACACCCACGCCGCCCACGACTCCGACGGCAACGCCGTCAGCGGCCATGCCGTGACCGTCGACACCCGCAACAGCGTCGTCAACATCGAGCAGGGCTTCGAAGCTGTGGTCCAAGGCCTCGACCACTGCCTCGTCGCGCTCCGCGACCGTTCGCTCCTCGTCTGCCGCCTCGACGACGAGCAGCAGATCAAACACTGGGTCGGAAAACTGTAGCAGACCGTTAATGGCCCAAAGATTAAGGCTGGCGCATCACGATGTATGCACCAGCCTTATTCTTCAGCCCCCCAACCGGCCGTGGCCTTAGTTGAGGAACACTTCAATCGGCATACCTGCGGCCACCACCGTCTGGTAGCTGCGTGCGAAGCGGAGGATGTTTTGCACCACCTGCTCCGAGGGTTGTATGTCTGTGCCTGCGGTCTGCGAAAATGTGTCTGTGCTTGTAAATTCGTATTCCTGCATCATACACGCCGATATTTAGTTACTCGTTTGATTTTAAATGTCACCCTTAATAACCACAATTAACATTTAAAATTGTGCAAGGATGAAAATTTAACATTTTTTTCGCAAATTGAATCACGATCCATGATGATTCGCGTCCGTTTATGGCAATTCATGCCCGGAAGTCGTAAAAATGGCGATGCCGAAGAGCGGCAACGCCGGTTTACACCACCGCCACCGCGAGGGTGTATTTTGCAAATTCCTGTTTTTTAGCCTTATGCAGTGATACCAAAAGGCACCTCTTGCCTCGTTGTACGCTATATGTACGCTACTTGTACAGTACTTGTACGTTTATAAAGCGTACAAGTACTGTACATATACTGTACAAGTACTGTACAACGAGCGAAGAGGACCCCTGCCAGACCGCTGCCATCCGGCTACCGGATTTTGCTATGCAAAAGTTAAAGTTTGTTAAAAATACACCCCCTTTGTCACAAAACGGGGTGGAAAAACGTCTTTATATAGTATGAAAAGAAAATGCACAGCGAAAAAAAACGCCCCCCACCCGAAGAACAGTGAAATGCCCCGGGGCATCACATGTGTATAATCACACTGCTTACGCACCGCCGTCGGCACCGCCATAAAGAAGCTGCTCGTGCAATAGAACGCCGCCGGACACCGGCACGACAGACTTATCAACCTGCCAACCTGCCAAGGGGTCAATGCCTTACCCCTTGGCGGTTGGTTTTTTGTTGAAAACTTGTTGCCGCAGAGTCGTTTTTTCTATATAATTTAGCATCACGATTTGATGCTGCCGCATGCATCGTAAATTGCTGTTTAACCGATAAATAAAAGTATTGCTATGGCCATGCAAGGCGACTTGTTTTCCAGTTCGGCACCCGCTGAGGAGCCCAAAGTGATGAAAGAGTATACTACCGATGAAATCATGCGTTCGTCGGTGGAGTATTTCCACGGCGACGAGTTGGCCGCCAACGTGTGGATGAACAAATACGCACTGCGCGACGACAACCACATCTACGAGCTCAATCCCGACATGATGCACCGCCGCATGGCCAGGGAGTATGCCCGCATCGAACAGAAGTACCCCAACCCTCTGAGCGAAGAGCAGATATACCAGCTGCTGAAGGATTTCCGCTACATCGTGCCGCAAGGCAGCCCGATGAGCGGCATAGGCAACAACTTCCAGGTCGTCAGCCTCAGCAACTGCTTCGTCATAGGCAATCAGGGCAACAGCGACTCGTACGGCGGCATCATGAAGATTGACCAGGAGCAGGTGCAGCTGATGAAGCGGCGCGGCGGCGTGGGCCACGACCTGAGCCATATACGCCCCGGCGGCAGCCCGGTGAAAAACAGCGCCCTCACCTCGACCGGCATCGTCCCCTTCATGGTGCGCTACAGCAACACCACGCGCGAGGTGGCGCAGGGCGGTCGCCGCGGCGCCTTGATGCTCAGCATCAGCATCAAGCACCCCGATTCGGAACAATTCATCGACGCCAAGCTGGAGCAGGGCAAAATCACCGGCGCAAACGTGAGCGTGAAAATCACCGACGAGTTCATGCAGTGTGTCAAAGACGGCAAGCCCTTCGTGCAGCAGTACCCCATCGACAGCGACAAGCCGATGTACACCAAAGAAATCGATGCCCGGGCACTGTGGAACAAGATTATAGCCAACGCATGGAGCTCGGCCGAGCCCGGCGTGCTCTTCTGGGACACCATCATCCGCGAGAGCGTGCCCGACTGCTACGCCGACTTCGGCTACCGCACCGTCAGCACCAACCCCTGCGGCGAGATTCCCCTCTGCCCCTACGACAGCTGCCGCCTGCAGGCCATCAACCTCTACAGCTACGTCGACAACCCCTTCACCGACAAGGCCCGCTTCAACTTCGACCTCTTCCGCGAGCATGTGCGTATGGGCCAGCGCCTGATGGACGACCTGATCGACCTTGAGCTCGAGAAGGTTGACAAGATACTGCGCAAGATAGAGAGCGACCCCGAAAGCGACGAAATCAAAACGGTGGAACACAACC
>JAFVWV010000058.1 GCA_017501495.1 Bacteroidales bacterium
GCGGCAGGGAGGCCGTAGACTGGGTCGGTGCTGCGGCTTTCTGTGGTGGGTTCTACTGCGCCGTGGGGCCGTTGCTCGATGCGCAGGCGGCCGTCGTCCATGGCGTCGGCCAGCAGTCCGCCACGCCACGCACGAATCATATTTATAAAACTGCCGATGCGGCGTTCGGAGAGCACCTGGTTGTATTCGCTGTGGAAGACCGGCGAAGCGTAGCCCGCTATGGTGAGGGTGATGCTGTGGTCGGCATCGAGCAGGCTTTCCACATAGTCGAGCAGCTCTTCGATGCGGCGGTAGTTGCCCTCGACGCAGCTGTCGAAAAATTCCTGCATCATGGCCGAGTCGTCGGCCGAGGTTTGCCGCTGTACGTATTCGCCGCGCAGCGAGGCGTAGCGCCGCTGGCAGTCTTCGTAGCGGCTTTCGGTGGTGGCCATCCGGCTCATGGGGTCTGGCTCGTCGTTGTGGAAGTAGAGGAAGAGCGGGAACATGAATCGGCGCACGCGCTGTGCTATGGTGTCGATGTTCTCCACGGTGTCGGCCACCACCCGTTCGGCCAGCAGGGCCGTGTCTATTCCCCAGCGGTAGATGTCGTTGCAGCAGGTACTGTCGACGAGGAAGTAGCTGTCGGGCCGGTTCGAGCTGAGGTAGCCGCCTGTGGGCATACCGGTGGCGGTGTCGTGGTCTGTGACGGTGAAGTAGATGTCGTTCTGCCCGCTGTTGAGGCATCCGCACACGGCATGGGCTTCGGTCCACGTGTTGCGCTGGCCTTGGGCGCAGTAGATGTCGTAGCCGCCCTGTCCGCCCATGCGGTCGCTGCTGAAGTAGAGGGCGCCGTTGGGTTGGTCGTAGAAGGGGGTGATTTCGTCGGCCGGGCTGTTGACCATGGGGCCGAGGTTGACCGGTTCGGATGACGACCCGTTGCGGACTATGGCGTACCAGATGTCCATGCCGCCGAGGCCGCCGGGGCGGTCGCTGCTGAAGTAGAGCACCACGGTGCTGTCGTTCAGCCGGCCTATGGAAGGCTGCGTGGATGTGTATTCTTTGAGGTTGACCGCTCCGCCGAGGCGTTGCGGCTTGGCCCAGCCGCGCTTCAGCTTGCGAGCCCACCAGATGTCGCAGCGCAGTGTGGGGTCGCCTACGCGTGCGCGGGTGAAGTAGAGGTCGTGTGTCAGCGGGTCTTGCGCCAGGTTGCCGGTGTGGTCTTTCTTGTTGTTGAGCCCCCAGCGGCAGGGACGCGGACGGGCCAGTTTGCCGCTCTTCGAGATGCGGGCCTGCATCACCTGCATCTGGGCGTTGTCCCACCCGAACTGGCTGTTGCCGCCCGACGAGGGCTGCATCGACGAGTAGGCCAGCACGGTGTCGCCGATACGCAGGGCGCCGGTCTCGCTGCCGGCGGTGTTGTAGGGCTTCTCAATGTGCACCACGCGGTATTGGGCCATCAAGCCGAACGGCGAAAGAAGAAAGGACAGCACCAGGCCTGCCAGTATGGCCAGCCTGATTGTCATGGTCCTTGTTTGTCTGTTGCCGTTCATAAATTCGTTCGATAACCTTTAAACCTTTAAAATATCGGGCACGGCACGGCCGACTGGCGTGCTGCTGCCGGTTTGGCCACGAGGTAGACCACGCCGACCTCGAAGGCACCGATGGTGTGGCTGGCCTGGGCCAGTGTGGATACGTTGGCGTCGTAGCTGAAGGCGAAGGTCCATTCGCGCCAGAGCACGGCCAGCATGACGGCGGCTGCGTCGGCGTGGCGGCCGAGGATGCCTGCGCTGAAGGCCAGGTAGTCGCGTGGCGTTTCGCGCACGTACCACCGCACGTCGCAGCCATAGACGAGCTCGTTGAATCCGCTTTGGTGCTGGTAGCCGGCCACGGGCAGCAGGCTCCACTGCGGCCATGCCCGCCATTCGGCGCGGGCGTAGAGGTTGAACCGGCGGCTGAGGCGCGAGTCCTGGCTCATGTCGAGGTAGCTGATGTCGGGCTCGTTGATGTTGCGCAGGCTCAGTCCGAGCTTGGTGTAGAGCACGTCGCTGAGCTGCCAGAACCAGGCGGCGCCGGCGCCGAGGGTGGGGTAGAAGGCGTGGGTGCGGCGGAAGCTTTCGCTGCCGTCGGCCATCTGCATCTCTTCGGTGCCGAATCCGGCCTGGCCGATGCCGCCTTCGAGGCCGAGGCTGATGATGTGGCTGCCGTCGCCGAGGCCTTGGAAGTAGCTGACGATGGCCGAGGCCTGCGTGGTGCCGTAGCCGAGGCTGCCGGCGCGGTCGGCCGAGAGCCAGAGACCTCCGCTCAGTCCGTTGCGGTTGCGTGCGCTGCGGCCGAGGCTGAATTCGGCTGTGGCACTGAGGGTCTGAAACGGTGTGCTCACCGATGCCCACTGGTTGCGGTAGATGATGCCGTAGCGCCCCGTGCCGTCGAAGAAACCGCTGTAGGCGGGGTTGAAGAGCAGCGGGTCGAGGTCGAGCATCGAGAAGTGGATGTCCTGGGCCTTTGCCGAATTTGGAATTGAGAATTGAGAAATGAGGATGAGGCTTGCGTAGCACACAAACCCACATAAGTGTTTTATGAACTTTGACACTTTCAAAA
>JAFVWV010000059.1 GCA_017501495.1 Bacteroidales bacterium
GACTCTTCTTTGCCGCCACTGAGCTGCAGCGTTGGAATCTTCGCTACGACGACCCGTTGAACCCTACCTCCGAAGTCGACCCCTTCACGGGCGAAGTGAATGAAGAATCTTGGTTTGCCGGTACATTCGACAACCTGATGCGTCACACTGTCTTTGGCGTCGAGCTTAATCTTGGGCAGAATCTTTTTGCCCGTCTGGGCTACAACTATCGTCGTGCAGCCGAGATGCGCGGCGCCGATGCCTTCAACATGAGCGGCTTCTCTTTCGGTGCAGGTCTGCGTACCAAAAAGTTTGAGTTCTCCTATTCGCGTCGCGATTATCATCTTTCGCAGGCTCTCAACTACATCACTTTGGCATATCTATTTTGATTATGCATTTGCAGTATATTGTATCCAATCAGACCAACCCCTACTTGAACATTGCGGTTGAGAACTATCTTGTCGGACGGCAGGCGTCTGACACAGTCACTATGTATCTGTGGAAAAACCGGCGTACGGTGGTTATAGGGCAAAATCAGAATCCATTTGCCGAATGCGATGTGGAGGCGTTGGAAGCCGATGGTGGCTACTTGATGCGGCGCAAGACCGGTGGCGGCGCCGTCTACCACGACGACGGCAACCTCAATTTCAGTTTTGTGGCTCCGCCGTCTCTTTACGACCAGACGCGTCAGTTTGCCGTCATCAGGCGCGCCGTCGAGAGCTTTGGTTTGAGCACAGAACTCAGCGGTCGCAATGATATCCTTGTCGATGCCGGAAATGGTACCGACAAGCGCAAATTCAGCGGCAATGCCTTTAGTCGCGGTCAGCATAACTGCCTGCATCACGGCACGTTGCTCATCAGTGGCGACATGTCTGACTTGGCCCGGTACCTCAAGCCCAAGCCCGCCAAGCTGCAGAAGCATGGTGTCAGCTCAGTGCAGAGCCGGGTGGTGAACCTGGCCGACTTGAACGCGGCGATCACCACCGAGAGCATTGCCCCCAGATTGAGGGAAGCCTTCGAGGCGGAGTATTCCGGACAGTCGGAGTATATAGCGTACTCGGAACTCATCAAACAGCCTGCGGTCAAGACGCTCCATGACCGGTTCGCCTCCGACGAATGGCTCTACGGCAGTTGGCGCACTTTCAACGCCCAATGCAGTGCCCACTTCGACTGGGGTGGGGTGGAGCTGCAACTCACCGTCGACCAAGAACATGGCATCATCACAGATGTGCAGCTGGCCTCCGACGCCCTCGACCTTGTGGCCCTCGACGAGGCGCGGCGGCTCCTCAAAGGTGCCACCACGGCCACAGCTCCGCAAAGCGACAATCCCATACTGAAAGACATCTTCTCACTCGTCTACAAGTAAAAACACATGAAGAAACTGAAAATACTGGCCATAACGGCTTCTGTCATCAGTATTGCAATATTGGCGTCGTGTTCGACACGCAAGCTTGCCACGGGTGGAAGTCGTCCGCGGCCGGAGACAATACAGGCGGCGCTTGACAGTATCTGCAATGAGGGTTACAACCTTTTCATCGCCGAACGTATTAATTGGATGGCTACCGACTCTGTTATTGAACACAATGATATAGAACGAGTTGGGGAAAACGTCATTTGGCAGCCGGACATAAATACATGGTGCGCTATCTTTTTCGACCGTGAGCACAAGAACTGCATCTTCGAGTTGACATATAATTCGGTCACCCATGAGGCAGATTTTTCCTATACGACGAGACCTGTCGGTGAGGCGGATCAGGCGCTGTGGGAGTGGAAGTCTCTCATGGTCGATAACGCCGTAAAGAATTACGGCGACAGCCTGCGTTACAACAGTGATTATGGACGTCCCAATATCGATATAGTTCGTATCGATGCCAACACGGTTCGCATGTACATTCTTCAGGGGGTCGAGCGGCCCAATGTCATCCCTTTTGGCAATGACTACAGCATCGACTTCGATAACAATGGAAACGCGAAAACCTTCCGGCGATACCATCGTACATTCCTTCCCATTCCGACGGTGGATGAGGATGGCGCGAAAGTGTCTACAATCTACCATTCTCATTTGAAGGACAATCCATACATCACACCCACGGACATCTGTAATTTCTTGTTGTATGGCGACGGGATGAAACAGACCTGGGTTCTTAGCACGGCTCTCGACGGATACATCATCTACAAGGCTGACGGTAATACGGCTGTGTTTCTCACTCGGGACGCGATGGAAAAGATTTCCAAGCATTCCAAATAATAGACAGAGAGCAATCCGTTAAAGCGGTTGTCCAACATCGCCGATATACCGGTTGTCATGCGTTTCCTGTTGGATGACCCAAAAGGAAGATATTTTAATCTATAAATATGTTTCAATAAAAAGAGCGGTATCGAATGGCAGGGCATCCGATACCGCATGTGTTTTTTCCTAAGCTCCCTATGTGGGAGGTTCAGAATTTGACCATTTTTTTGTATTTAATCTCTTGCACTTTGCCGTATGCCGACAAAGCTTTTTTGTCGAATTTCTTGGCGTTGCCGCTAATGGTGATAACCATCGGGCGTCCTTCAACGTACTTTTTGTGGAAATCAACAAGCATGTTGTAGTTCATCGCCTGGATTTCTTTGGTGATGTCGAGTCGTGGGTCGTTGTCAAGTTTCTCAACCTCGTGCCAGTAGCGTATCTGGTTGGGAATGCTGCGGAAAGTGATGTAGTTCGAATTGCGCACGGACACAAGATAATCGCGTGAGATGTTGAACTTGTCTTTGCGCTCGGGGAACTTGACCATCAACTCGTGCATAGCCGCAATACCGTCGTTGGTCTTGTCACATTGCGTACCGAGGTATGCATAGTAATGAGAGGGTATACGGTTCAGGCGGTCGTAGCTGAAGTAGCCATGTGTGCTATAGCCAAGCGAACGAAACTCTCGTATTTCTTGGAAAAACACTGAATTCATGCCGCCACCCATGTACTCGTTAAACATGGCGCAGGCAGCGCGGTCTTTTTCGTAGTCGAACATGTCGGATGCAATTCGCAGGTCTATGTCGCTCTTGAGGAATTTCTTGTTGGTACAGTAGAAAACCATGTTCTCGTCATACTTCTTCGGCTGGCGAATGCGCATAGGCATAACGGTAACATTCTCTTTCACCAGGCCTTTATTCTTCAGCAAGAAAGCAACACGTTGCGGAAGCACGTTGCCGACGAATGTAGCATAGCCGTCGCGCATAAAGAGACTGTCGATGAGTCCGAGCAGGTCTTCACCTTTCATCTTTTTAATCTCTTTGATGGTGGCGTGGTCTATATAGCTGCTTTTGTCGCCATAGTAGACATATTCGTAGAGTGCAGAAGTCCATGTGTCAGCATCGTCTTTGGCTGCTTTTTTACCTGCTTCGAGGCCTTCAACAAGGTTGTCGATTTGTTGCTGGTCATGGCGAGGGTTGCGCAGCCGTTGCAGACCCAAGTCGATGATTTTCTCCAAGTTTTCTTCAGGACCACTGATGTTGATGAAACTGTAGTCGTCGCCCGAGCCGACATAGAATGAGCCACCGAGGCATTCCATTTCTATATTGTACTGCTCAAGTGTCATGTCGCCTGTGCCGATGCTGGCCAGATAGTTGGTCGCCTGTTCGATGTTGTGGTTGTCAAACGAGCCGTAATGGTAGGCTATTGTCAGGCTGAAGATGTCGTTTTTCGGGTTGCGTGTGGCGTAGAGGTTGCAGTTTTTACTCACAGGTACGATAGTGGCGGCTTCTCTGAAATCTATCACTTGAGGCTCGATAGGTTTTACTTTGTTTGATGCTATATGTTTGGCAAATTCTGTCTGTTCGCCTTGGTTCTGAGCATCTAAGTGGTCCCAAGCGGGCTTGATGGCTGCATTCTTGTCGGGGAACCCCATGCTGGACCGAATGATGGTACAACGGTTGCGGTTGTAGTATTTCTTTGCCACACGCATGATGTCCTCTCTGGTGATGCTCTGCAGTCGTTCATTGTCGCGCAGCCATTCTTGGTAATTGCTGCCGCTACGCTCTAGGTTTTCAAGCAGGCTGGCTATGCTGCTGTAGCTTTCCACGATGCGTTTCCGACCGATGAGGTTGTTCATCTTGATGCTTTCCAGTATTTTGTCGCTGAAACGGCCCTCTTTCACGCTGTCTATCGCAGACCATATTAATTCTTCGGCAGCTTCGTGTTTTTGTCCAAGCAGTTTTGGTACGTAGATGACGGCATTCATTCCTGCATCCTGCAGGCAGGCTGTGCTCAGGTTCGCCGCCAGTATTTTGCCTTCGGTCGCGAGTTCGTCCAAGCGTCCATTGCCGCCACTGATTATACCGCTCATCACATCGAGCACCAGTTCATCTGGGTCATTGGCTTTCACTGCGGGGAAGAGCATTACACCGGCTTTGATAGGCGTCAGTTTCACCTGTTTGATCTTTTGACTGTTGAATTTCGGCAACCGGTAGCGTGGCTCTTCCACGGGCTCGCCTTTTGGCCAAATATGGAAGTACTTTTCTGCCATCTGAAGTGCCTCGCGGCTGTCGAAATCGCCGACCAGAAGCAGCGTCATATTGCTGGCCACGTAGTATTTGTCATAGAATTTCTTCATGGCCGAGGGCTGAGGGTTCTTCAGGTGTTCGTCCAGCCCGATGACGTCGCGGCTGTATGGGTGCTCGCCGAAGGCCTCTTTGAAAAACTCGCGTTGGAAGCCGTACATGATTTCGTTTGCGTAGATATTGCGTTCTTCATATACAGCCTCCAGTTCGCCTTGGAAGAGTCGGTAGACTGGGTTGCGGAAGCGTTCGGAATAAACCTTCATCCAGTTTTCAAGCTGGTTGCTCGGCAGGGTGTTGTGGTAGCACGTGACGTCGTAGGTGGTGTATGCGTTCAGCCCCGTACAGCCCATCTGCTGTAATATGGCGTCGGTCTCGTTGGCAATGGCATATTTGCTGGCCTCTATGTTCAGACGGTTGATTTCCATCTGTATCTGCTGGCGTTTTGCCTCGTCTTTGGACGCCTGCATCTGGTCGTAGAGGTCGCTGATTGAATCCAGATAGGGCTTCTCCTTGGCCCAGTTTGTGGTGCCGATGCGGTCGGTGCCTTTAAACATGATGTGCTCGAAGTAGTGAGCCACACCTGTAGCTTGCGGGTCTTCGTTTTTGGAGCCTGCATGCACCATCACGGCACCGTAAATCTTCGGCTGCGAATGTTCTTCGGCCAAGATGACCTTCAGGCCATTGCTCAGGTATTCTGTACTGACCTTCAGTGGTTCACTCTTCTTGTCGCGTTTGCGTTGTTCCTCGCGCGGGTCATTTATACGTGCCTTGGAGTCGCTTTGGCGTATGGTCTGCACCATTTTCTCTTTGTCAATGCCCATACGTTGTGCCGGGCGCGGCTGGATGTTTTGGGCAGCCGCTGTCAGCGTCAGCAGCAGTGCGACTGCTGCAATCATCTTTTTTTTCATAGTTGTTGTTATCCTTTGGTTATATATTCTTTCAATCTGTCGATGCTCACACGTTCCTGCTGCATGGTGTCGCGGTCGCGTACGGTGACGCTGTTGTCGCTGAGGGTGTCGTTGTCCACGGTGATGCACCACGGCGTGCCGATGGCATCCTGACGGCGGTAGCGGCGGCCGATGGCATCCTTCTCGTCGTACTGGACCATCATGTCGGGCATCAACATGTGCTGTATCTCGCGTGCCTTCTCTGGCAGGCCGTCTTTCTTCACCAGCGGCAGCACCGCGGCTTTGTATGGGGCCAGCCGTGTTGGCAGGCTCAGCACCGTGCGGGTCGAGCCGTCGTCGAGGGCCTCGTCTTTCAGCGCATGGCTGAATACCGCAAGGAACATACGGTCTACGCCGATAGAGGTCTCAATGACGTAGGGTGTATAGTTCTCGTTCAGCTCGCTGTCGAAGTATTGCAGCTTCTTGCCGCTGAACTCTGAATGGCGGCTCAGGTCGAAGTCGGTGCGGCTGTGTATGCCTTCCAGTTCTTTGAATCCAAACGGGAAGCGGAACTCGATGTCGGTGGCGGCGTTGGCGTAGTGGGCCAGCTTCTCGTGGTCGTGGAAGCGGTAGCACTCGGCCGGGATACCCAGTGCCTGATGCCATGCCATACGTTCCTCTTTCCAGTGCTTGAACCATTCGAGCTCTGTTCCGGGACGCACAAAGAACTGCATTTCCATCTGCTCGAACTCGCGCATGCGGAATATGAACTGGCGGGCGACAATCTCGTTGCGGAATGCTTTGCCTATCTGGGCTATGCCGAATGGCACTTTCATGCGACCGCTTTTCTGTACGTTGAGGAAGTTGACAAAGATGCCCTGTGCCGTCTCGGGCCGCAGGTAGAGTGTGTCGCTGTCGTCGATTACTGACCCCATCTTCGTGGCGAACATCAGGTTGAACTGACGCACGTCGGTCCAGTTTCTTGTGCCGCTTATCGGACACACTATCTCGAGGTCGAGGATGAGCTGCTTCAGACCGGCAAGGTCGTTGCGGTTCATGCAGTCGGCGTAGCGCTCGTGTATTTCATCAATCTTCTTTTGGTGCTCCAGCACGCGTGCATTGGTGCTGACGAACTGCTGGCGGTCGAAGCTTTCGCCGAAGCGCTTGTGGGCTTTCTCCACCTCTTTTTCTATTTTCTCCTCAATCTTGGCGATGTGGTCCTCGATGAGCACGTCGGCGCGGTAGCGTTTCTTGCTGTCTTTGTTGTCGATCAGCGGGTCGTTGAATGCGTCCACGTGTCCGCTGGCCTTCCAGATGCGCGGATGCATGAAGATGGCGCTGTCGAGTCCCACGATGTTCTCGTGCATCTGCACCATGGC
>JAFVWV010000060.1 GCA_017501495.1 Bacteroidales bacterium
ACGATATATCAACGATATTTCAACGATTGTAATCGTCGAAATATCGTTGATATATCGTTGATGTATCGTTGATATGCGCTCCCGGTAGGCAGCCGGATGGGTTAATTTAACATAAATGTCATTTCCTCCGAATGCAGAGCGGCGTGGTGTGTGCGGTGTCTTTTTGGGATGTTTTTTCCGTCGGTTCGTTTTTTTTGTGTATTTTTGCAGTTTGGTATGATGCGTAAGGTTGGACATAGCATTGGGCTGACGGCGCTGGTAGTCATGCTGTTGAGCGCACCGGTAGCGGTGGCGCAGAGCTTCACGAGCGTCGATGTGCCGGAGAGGCTTTGCGCCGGCAGCTCGTTCGGCATCACTTTCGGTTTTGCGCCGACGAGTGTGGTGCTGGTCGAGGCGTCGGTGGCGCGGCTCAACCATGCCGAGACGGTTTTTCTGCCCGACGGTGTGCCCTGCGGCACGTGGGGCTGCTCGTACCGCTCGCCAGTGAGTTTCACCGATTTCGGGGCCGGGGCGGTCATCACGAGTGTGGACGACATACGCTATGTGAGGCTCAATATGGAGCATTCGTTCGTCAAAGACCTGTATATCAATATCACCTGTCCGAGCGGCCAGCGTGCCACGCTGATGCGGTTCGGAGGGAAGAACAACTCGCTGTGCGAAGGTTCGATACCTGGCGATGCCGAGGGATGGCTCAGTGGCGACAACGTGTCGGGGCGCGCTGTGTTCGGCGTGCCGAACAACAACAGCAATGCCGACCAGCCCTGCAACCCTTCGGCCAGCGGCAACGGCCCCGGTACGGGTTGGAACTACTGCTGGAGCAACAATACGAGCGAGGGTTACACATACGCTTCGGGCGACGGCATCGTCTACCGCTCGGGCCACGTGTATGGCGGGCGCATCGACTCTTCCGACGTGGCGGCCGGCAGCAATTTCTACCATCCCGACCAGAGCCTCGGCGCGCTGGTGGGGTGTCCGCTCAACGGCGACTGGTATATCGAGGTGGTCGACGGCTACCGGCAGGACAACGGCTACATCTTCGACTGGGAGATGGCGCTCAACCCGATACTGCTGCCCGATTCGTGCGAGCTGACGGGGCGCGGCGTCGACGGCCCTTATGTGACGATGGCCAGCGACTCGCTGTTTCTGTTCGATGTGCCGGCCGGCTTGACTGCCGACACCAACGTTGAGCTTCGGCTCTGGATGGCAAACAGTTGCGGCGACACGGTGGACACTGTGGTCAGCGTCACGCTGAGCCCTGTGGCGGCTGCGGCCGACACGGTGGAGGCTGTCGGCGAGTATGTTTTCGACGGACAGACGTTCACCACAGACACCACTGTGAGCTACACCGTCACCGGCGCCAATGGCTGCGACAGCACGGTGGCGCTGACAATCATTATATTGCACGATATCTACGTTAGTTTCGACACGGTGGTCTGCGACCCGCAGTATCCCATCGACTGGCGGGGGTGCAGGTTTGCCGGTCCGGGCGAGGCGCACCTGACGCTGCAGACTGCCGACGGGGTGGACAGCAACGTGACCCTCACGCTGGTCGAGGCCTGGAGTGTCGACACCGCCGTTGCGGCCGGCATCTGCCGGGGGGAATCGTACCTGCTGGGCGATACACTGCTGTTCGAGGCGGGCTACTATGAGCGTACGATGCAGACGTCGATGGGGTGCGACAGCACGGTGAGGCTCAGCCTCGAGGTGCACCCGACATACGACAGCCTGACAGAGGACACGACCTGCGCCACCGAGGGCTATCTGTTTGAAGGCGAGCTCCTGACCGTGGCAGGCGAATACAGCCGCACCTACCCCACCCTCCACGGCTGCGACAGCACTCTGCGGCTGCGGCTCGAGGTCAAAGGGCTTGGCCTCAAGGCCGTGGCACGGGCGGTGCCGGCAGTGGTCACCGAAGAGCGGCCGGAGTTGAGACTGACCGACGCCAGCCGCGGTGCAGAGGCACGCCTGTGGATGCTCATGGACAAGGAATACACCGACAAGAACCTATACATTACTTATCCGGTGGCCGAAGACTCGCTGCCGGTGACGCTGGTGGCCTACGGGTCGGAACAGTGCACCGACACCCACCGCGTGGTGGTGCGCATCGACCGCTCGGCCTTGGCGGTGCCGAACGTCTTTACACCCGATGCCGAACAGAACAACCGCTGGCGCATCGAGCAGCGCGACGTGCTATCGATGCAGGTGTGGATCTACAACAGGCAGGGGCTGCTGGTGGCCGTACTCGACGGCGTCGACGCCGCTTGGGACGGCAGCAGCTGCGGCAAGGCCTGCCCGCAAGGGGCCTACGCCTTCAAGGCGCAGTACACCACCCTCGCCTACCCCGAACGAATACAGACACTTGAAGGAACAATACTACTGATAAGATGAGACAACTGATAGAACAAGCATGGGAGCATCGCGAGATGCTGAACGAGGCGGCCGTGCGCGAGGCCGTGGAAGAAACCATCGCGGCCCTCGACCGCGGCGAGCTTCGCGTGGCCGAGCCTGCGGCCGACGGAGGCTGGAAGGTCAACGGGTGGGTCAAGCAGGCCATACTTCTCTACTTCCAGACGGCCGGCATGCAGACCATGGAGGTGGGCCCATTCGAATACCGCGACAAGATACCGCTCAAACGCGACCTCGAGCGGCAAGGCGTGCGGGTGGTGCCGCCGGCGGTGGCGCGCTACGGCAGCTATCTGGCCCCCGGGGCCATCATGATGCCGTCGTACGTCAACATCGGAGCCCATGTGGGCAGCGGCACGATGGTCGACACATGGGCCACCGTGGGCAGCTGCGCCCAGGTGGGCGAAGGCGTCCACCTGAGCGGCGGCGTGGGCATAGGCGGTGTGCTCGAACCGCTGCAGGCCGAGCCCGTCATCATCGAAGACCACTGCTTCATCGGGAGCCGCGCCATCGTGGTCGAAGGCGTGCGCGTGTGCCGCGAGGCCGTGATCGGAGCCGGCACCGTGCTGACGGCCACCACGCACATCATCGACGTCACCGGTGCGTCGCCCGTAGAGATCACAGGCTACATACCGCCGCGGGCCGTGGTCATACCCGGCACACGCCAGAAGCACTTCCCGGCGGGCGACTACGGCGTGCCCTGCGCCCTCATAATCGGCCACCGCAAAGAATCAACCGACAAAAAAACATCACTCAATGAAGCGCTGCGTCTTTTTTAGCCTGATGATGGCGGCCCTGCTGCTTGCGGGCTGCAAGAAATACGAGGAGCTGGAATTCAGCGGCAAGGTGCTGTGGGTGCGCGAATGCTCGGGGTCATACCTCGATGCGGGGATAGGCTATGTGGTGCAGCTGGACTACCCGGAAGGCGTCGGGGCCGACATCACCGACGACGCCGGAAAGCCGATGCGCAACCTCATTGTGCTCTACGAGCCCACATGCCGCGTATACGTCGACGACAAACTGCACGGCACATTCTATGTCGACAACACATATTCGCGAGCCAACTGCAGCCTGCACTACGACGACTACGAACTGCCCGAGGGGGTGTTCACGAAAACGGTTGTTGATTAAGTTGTGCATAAAAATATTCCGCCATATCGTAAATAATGTGTATCTTTGCACCGCAAATGATAACGAAACAAAATCTTTAATAACATGAAATTCATAGTCAACAGCCAACAGTTGCTCAGACAATTGCAGAACCTCAGCGGCGTCATCGCATCAAACAACACCATGCCCATCATCGGTTGCTTCCACTTCCATCTGGAAGAGAACACCCTGACGGTGAAAACCACAGACCTCAGCACCACCCTGGTGGCCCGGATCGAGGTCGAGACAGGCCGCATGGAACATCCCGAAGAGGTGGCCATACCGAGCAAGATGCTGCTCGACATACTGAAAAGCTTCGACGATGTGCCGCTGACCTTCAACGTCGACACCGAAAGCTTCGCCATCGTTCTCGAGTCGGAAAACGGCGAATACAAACTGGCCGGCATGGACCCCGAGACCTACCCCACCATGCCCAGCGCCGAAGGCACAAGCACTGTGGTGATGAACTCGGCCGCCCTGATAGGCGCCATCAACAAAACTGTCTTCGCCACCAGCAACGACGAGATGCATCAGCAGATGAGCGGCATCTACTGCGAGATGACGCCCGACGGCATCACCTTCGTGGCCACCGACGCCCACAAGCTGGTACGCTATCGCCGCAAAGACGTCACCAGCGACGAAAG
>JAFVWV010000061.1 GCA_017501495.1 Bacteroidales bacterium
ATAACTGCAGCGGCCTGACGTCCGTCACCATCCCAGACGGCGTCACCTGGATAGACGATGAAGCTTTCCGTGGCTGCAGCGGCCTGACATCGGTTACCATCCCGTCCAGCGTCACCTCGATAGGCAACATTGCCTTCTATGGCTGCAGCGGCCTGACATCGGTTACCATCCAGTCTGGCGTCACCTCGATAGGCTCCTTTGCCTTCTCTGGCTGCAGCGGCCTGACATCGGTTACCATCCCGTCCAGCGTCACTTCGATAGGAGGCGCCGCCTTCTCTGGCTGCAGCGGCCTGACATCGGTTACCATCCCGTCCAGTGTCACCTATATAGATTACTACGCCTTCTCTGGCTGCAGCGGCCTGACGGTGATGTGGATGAGGCCTGCTACGCCTCCGACATTAGAAAACCAGTCAAGTATAAACGATAACATTATCGACCTTGTAGTGCCACACAATTCATACGCGGCTTATGTCAATGCAGGCAGCAATTATACCAGGCATCATATATATTGCGATACGGTTTTCCTTTCAGTCAATGTGAATGACACTGCACGTGGCAGCGTAATAGGATTAGGATACGGTTCCGTGTATCCATATCCTGAACTACCTCCTGATACTATCACTTTAACGGCTTTGCCCAACTACGGCTACCATTTCAGCCGTTGGGAGAATGGCGACACCAGCAGCGTGCGTAGATTAGCAAACATAACCCATGACATCTCCGTAACGGCATATTTTTACAAGAATCAATATGCAGTAACGACTCGATGCGACACCAGTATTCACGGATATATCAATGCACCAGCGCAGGGCAATTACCTTGACGAGGTGGCTATAACAGCACACGCCTCCCACGGCTACCACTTCACTCATTGGCAGGATGGCGACACAACCAACCCACGCACTTTCATTCTGACACAGGATACACATTTTGTAGCCTATTACGACAAGAATGTCTACACGCTTACGTTCCAAAGCAATAACACCGACATGGGTATCGTGAACACGACGAGCGTGAGCGGTGAGTACCTCGACACAACGATGCAGATTTACACCACCACGATACCACATCACCACTTTGTGCGCTGGAGCGACAACAATACGGAGAATCCACGCCGCTTTGTCTTCGACGATAATCACACATATACGGCCTACTTCGCCATCGACGAACATACGGTGGATGTTCAGGTGGACAACTTGGCCCACGGCACGGTCGACGGAGCCGGTACACGCGAGTACGGCCAGCCGGCAACGGTGAGCGCCGCACCCTACAGCGGTTATCAATTCGCTCATTGGAGCGACGGCGCGACCTACAACCCCTACACCTTCGCGGTGCTGGAGGACAAGTCACTCACGGCGATATTCATTGCCGACGGCGAGCCTTGGCAGGACACGGTGGTGGTGTACGACACCGCCTATATCACCCTGCATGATACTGCATATATCACCTTGCATGACACCACTTATATCAACGTACCAGTACACGACACCACATACATTACCGTGACGGTGACAGACACGCTGTGGCTGACGGAATATGTCCACGACACCGTCTATATCCACGATACCGTGTATATCACAGAAGAGGGCATCGCCGATGTGGCGGCGCTGAACGCCAAGGTGTACAGCAGCCAGGGCCAGATAGTGGTCGAAGGGGCCGAGGGCAACAGCGTGACGCTCTATGATGTGAATGGGCGTATGCTGGCCACCAAGCACGACGACTATAGTCCGCTGCGCTTCGTCGCACCCACCAGCGGCACCTTTATGATTAAAATAGCCGACCTCCCCGCCCGCAAGGTGGTGGTGATCAAGTGAAGGATAGCGTATTACCCATAAACAAAAATTCCCCGGAAAGCCATTCGGCTTTCCGGGGGATTTGTTTTTTTGCTATTTGCGCAGGCAATCAATATTTGTAGAAGCCTTCGCCGGTCTTGCGGCCGAGGAGGCCGGCGCGGACCATCTTGCGCAGCAGGGGGTGAGGACGATACTTCGGATCGCCGAACTCTTTGTAGAGCACCTCCATGATGGCCAGGTTGACGTCGTTGCCGATGAGGTCGGCCAGGGCCAGGGGACCCATGGGATGGTTGGCACCGAGCTGCATGCACTTGTCGATGTCCTCGGCGCTGGCGATACCGTCGGCCAGGATGCCGACAGCCTCGTTAATCATGGGAATGAGGATGCGGTTGACCACGAAGCCGGGGGCTTCCTTCACCTCGACGGGCTCTTTGCCGATCTGCTTGCTGAGCTCGACGACGCACTTGCAGACTTCGTCGCTGGTGAGCTGGCCGCGGATGACCTCGACGAGGGCCATGCGGTCGGCGGGGTTGAAGAAGTGCATGCCGATGAACTGGGCCGGACGCTTGGTGCAGGCGGCTATCTCGGTGATGCTCAGCGACGAGCTGTTGGTGGCGAAGATGGTCTCGGGCTTGCAGATGCCATCCAGTTCGGTGAAGACATCCTTCTTGAGCTGCATCTCCTCGACGGCGGCCTCGATGACGAGGTCGGCATCGGCGAAGGTGGCGTAGTCGGTGGTGGTGGTGATGTTTTTCATCAGGGCGTCGACGGCCTCCTGGGTCATCTTGCCTTTCTCGACGAGCTTGCCGTAGCCTTTCTCGATGGAGGCCATGGCCTTGTCGATGCTGGCCTGGGTGCGGCTCTTCATGGTGACGGGCATCTTGGCGGCGAAGGCTTTCACAATGCCTTTGGCCATCGTGCCGGTTCCGATAACACAGATTTTCATGTTGCTGATTATTTATTTGTTAAACATTTATTTTCCTTGGAATTCGCATTTGCCTTTGGTGAGGAAGGCCTGCATGCCGTTCTTTTGGTCTTCGGTGCTGAAGCACATGCCGAAAGCTTGGTTCTCGAAGGCTATGGCCTCTTCGGCATCCATGTCGTATTCGGTGTTGATGCAGAGCTTGGCAGCTGCCACGGCCAGCGGCGCGTTGGCGCAGATCTGGCCCGCCAGCTCCATGGCTTTGTCCATCAGCTCGGCCTGCGGGACCACGGCGTTGACCAGTCCGATGCGCAGGGCTTCGTCGGCTTTGATGGGTTTGCCGGTGTAGATGAGCTGTTTGGCCATGCCCATGCCCACGAGGCGGCTGAGGCGGACGGTGCCGCTGAAGCCGGGTATGATGCCGAGGCCTACTTCTGGCTGGCCGAACTTGGCGTTCTCGGAGCAGATGCGTATGTCGCAGGCCATGGCCAGCTCGCAGCCGCCGCCGAGGGCGAAGCCGTTGACGGCAGCGATGACGGGGCAGGGGAGGGTCTCTATCTGGCGGAACACTTCGGCGCCGCGACGGCCGAAGGTCTTGCCATGTTCGGGGCCGAGACCTGCCATCTCGCTGATGTCGGCGCCGGCCACGAAGCTCTTCTCGCCGTCGCCGGTGATGACGAGGCAACGGAAGCGCTGCGTGTCGAACTCATCCAGGTATTCGCCTATCTCGTTCAGTATTGCGCTGTTGAGCGCGTTGAGGCTCTTGGGGGCGCTGATGGTCATGATGGCCACCATGCCGCGCTCTTCTATCTTCAGGTGTTCGTACATATTCTATGGGTTTGTTTTTTTTCGGACTGCAAAGATACAAAAAAAACTATATGTGGCAAAATATTTTTTTTCACACCATGGCTACAATCACCACCACGAGCAAGGCCACGCAGTAGGCCAGTTTCATCAGTGTGCCGCCGAGGAAGCCTACGAAGGCGCCCCATGCTGCGCGCAGCGCGGGTCTCAGTTCGCGGCTCTTGAGGTATTCGCCTGCCAGGGCGCCGACGAAGGGCCAGAAGATGACCCCGAAGAGTCCCTGCGGACCGAAAGGAAGCCCGAAGACGGACAGTATGAGCCCTATGTTGCAGCCCCAGATGCCGTATTTGCTTCCGCCGAAGCGCTTGGTGCTGAGCGAGGGAACTACATAGTCGAGCACCGTGATGACGGCGGCCACGGCGGCGGTGGCGATGAGCAGCGTCGTCGAGGTTTCGACCCACGGCGTGAATCCTGCCAGCAGCAGGCCGACCCAGCTGATCGGCGGTCCGGGCAGTCCGGGCAGCACCGAACCCGCCACGCCCACGGCGAGGCATACAAAAGCCATGATAATCAGGAATGTGTTCATTGTATATTCCATGGGATTCAACGACCTCACGGGATACCTGAGGGATGATATCAACGACCTGCTTTCCAGTCCGCTGATGAAAAGCCAGAGAGACATATTGCTGATATGCAGTCACTTTTC
>JAFVWV010000062.1 GCA_017501495.1 Bacteroidales bacterium
GGAGCGCATATCAACGATACATCAACGATATATCAACGATATTTCAACGATTGCAATCGTTGAAATATCGTTGATATATCGTTGATGTATCGTTGATATGCGCTCCCGGTACATGCCGGGGCGCTATCTGCAGCACTGCGAACAATCTGTCTGACAGTTGCTTCGTCAAAAATAAAGGTTAAATTGTGTTTTTTTCATTCCAATTTCATAAAAAAAATACACCCTCTGCGGCGTCGACACCACGCAGAGCCACTACGGCGTAAGCCTGCGTGCCTACTGCGCCTCGGCGGGCGACACCGGCTGGAGCCCACTGCTTTGGGCGCCGATGGTGCAGAGCGACAACTCCATCGACGACGCAGAGACAGCACTGGCAGCCTCGGTGAAAGTCAATCCCAATACATCGTCGGGCACAGTGTCAGTGGAGTCGCACCACCTGCAAACGCATCATACTGCAATAGCCATATCGACAGGCACATACACACAGACACGGCAAAGAGCAAAAAAACTTTTTGCCATGTCGGATTTTTTTTGTATTTTTGCACTTTAGAAATATTATAAATAAAATTATGGCTAAAGGGAGAATATTGTTTGTCAATCAGGAGATTATGCCTTTTTCCGAGGAGAGCGAGCTTGCTGCCATGGGTCGCTATTTGCCAGCCAAAATGCAGGAAATGGGGCGTGAGATCAGGGTCTTTATGCCCAAATTCTGCAACATCAGCGAGCGCAAACACCAACTTCACGAGGTTATCCGCCTGAGCGGCATGAACCTGATTGTGAACAATTGCGACCGCCAGCTGATTATCAAGGTCGGTTCTATCCAAACGGCCCGCCTGCAGGTCTACTTCATCGACAACGACGACTACTTCGGCGCCTGCCCCGCCCCGACCCAGGACGACGGGACGCTGGCGCCCAACACCGACGAGCGCCTGCTCTTCTTCGGGCGCGGCACCTTGGAGGCTGTGCGCAAGCTGGCCTGGCAGCCGCACCTGATCAACTTCACGGGCTGGTTTGCCGCCATGATTCCGTTCTACCTGCGACGCATCAACAAGGAGAACGCCTTCTTCAGCGGCACCAAAATGGTCATCACACTGATGGACGACGCTTTCAGCGGCCCCATCCCCGGCGACCTGGAGCGCAAGATGAAGACCGACGGCGCCACCGCCAAAGACCTGCGCCTCTATGGCGACACCACCTACCTCGGCCTCATGAAGTCGGCCATCACCTACTCGCACGGCGTCATCATCGGGTCGCCCAACGCCAACCCTGAGCTGGTGGCCTTTGCCAAAGAGAACAAACGCGCCGTGCTCGACTACATCGACGACCGCGACGAATTCTACGCCCGCATCAACAAATTCTACGACTCAATCATTGGCCGCATAGACAACTGAGAAACATGAAACACACGCTCAAGAGACTGCATCTGCTCACCGCACTGGCCCTCGCGGCCACCCTCGCCATAGGCTGCGCCGACGAGGAATCGGACCTCGGAGTGGGTCTGGTCGACCCCTCCACACTGTATTCGGGATGCCTCGACACCATCTACCCCACCGCCGCCTACTCCATCATCGACGACTCGCTGATGACCACCGGATACAGCTTCGGCATCATAGGCAACCACTCCGACGCCACCTACGGCACCGTCGGGTCGGTGCTCTACACCCAGATAGCCCTGCCGCCGGCATCGAGCAACATCGACTTCTCGCAGGTGACGATAGACTCCGTCATACTCTGCCTGACCACCGACGGTCTCTACCCCGACTCGGCGGCCACCTACAGCTTCCACTTCGAAGTGAAGCAGCTGGCCGAGCCAGTGCTGAGCGACACGCTCTACTACAGCAACCAGTCGCTGCCGGTCGACGAAGGGGCCACCTTCTTCGACGCCACCGTCAGCGTGGCGCCGACCGACACCGTAGTGCGCCTGCGCATGGACAACGCCATACGCACCGTGCTGGCCCAGCAGGCCAGCGCCGAAGAGTTCACCACCCTCACCCGAGGCCTGCGCATACGCATTGTGCCCGACGGCGACATGGGCATGATGGGCATCAACTTCGCCGCCGTGCGCACCGGATTGACCACCTACTACCGCTACGGCGCCGACACCATAGAAAGCGAATACACGTTCGTCATCGGCGATGGAGCCACGCACTTCACCCAATTCAGCCACGACTATAGCGGCACTGCATTCGCCTCGGCCGACAGCGTGGGCGGCGCCCAACGCCTCTACCTCGAACCGCTGGCGGGCCACCGCGTGGTGCTGAGCTTCGACCAAGCCGTGCGCGACTTCGCGGCAGCGCACCCACGCGCCGCCATACACCACGCCGAACTGCGGCTGCAGCCCGACGCCACTGCCGACGACAACCGCCCCGGCCGCATCATCGGACTGCACAAAGTGGACGGTGAAGACAGCTACATCAACGACTTCCTGACCACCAGCGGAGACGGCACCTACAACACCGCCGACGGATGCTACCGGCTGCGCGTCACCCAGCACCTGCAGGGCCTGCTGCGCGACGGTGCCGACCCGCTGGGCACCCACCTTGTGCTCGACGCACGGCGCTCGGCCGCCCAGCGCACCGTCATCTGCGGCACCCAGGTTGCCGGCAAAGCTCCGCACATCATAATCGTCTACTCGGAATAAAAAAAACACCCACACAACAAGCACAATGAAAAAACTCAGCATCATCCTGGCCTGCACAATCGCAGCGCTTGCCGCCCAGGCACAGACCCCCTACAGCAAGACATACAGCGGCACCAGCCAGCCCTCGGTCGAAGGCACGCTGAACGATGCCGGACGACGCACCGGCACATGGAACTGGTATTACCCCAGCGGCAAGCTCTCGCAACAAGGCACATACACCAACGGCAAAAAGACCGGCACATGGTCCGTATACTACGACGATGGCAGCCGCATGGCCGAAGAGTGCTACGGCACAGGCCTCAGCCGCACATGGTACCGCAACGGCGACCTGCACAGCGAGGTGAACGTCGTCGACGGCAAAAAGCAGGGATTGTACCGTGCTTGGCATCCCAACGGACAACTCGAAGAGCAAATCAACTACGTCAACGGCAGCCGCGAAGGCGAGACCACTCAATGGCACGACAACGGACGGATGCGTTTCAAAGGCCAATACAAAGACAACGAACTGCAGGGCACAGCCATCTGGTGGCTGGCCAACGGCAGCAAAGACATGGAAGGCAACATGGTCAACGGTGAACAGGACGGCGAATGGTCGTTCTACTGGCGCACCAACGGCCGCCTCGGCATACGGGGCACCTACGCCGCCGGCAAAGAAATCGGCCTATGGACATACTACTACGAGACCGGCGAACGCTGGCGTGCAGGCAACTACCGCGCCGGCAAACGCGAAGGCACATGGACCACATGGTACGAAAGCGGAAAGAAACTGCACGAAGGCGAATATGCCAACGACAAAGAAGAAGGCCGGTGGACTGCATGGTATGAGAACGGCAAAGTAGACTACTACGGCAACTTCAGCCAAGGCCTCAAAGACGGTGAATGGCGCGGACTCTACGACGACGGTTCGGTGCGCTACATCATCCACTACACCGACGACGAGAAAGACGGCGAGGAGGTGCGCTACTTCCCCAACGGCAAAGTCGAACTGCGCCAGAACTTCAGCAACGGTGTGCTCAACGGCAAATTTGAACGCTACAACGAGAGCGGTGCCCCGGTTGAGAAAGGCCAGTTTGCCAACGGCGAGAAAGAGGGCCGCTGGGTGTGGTACGACCAAGGACGTGAAGTATACAAAGCCAAATTCAAGGACGGGCAGGAGGTAAAATGAGATTGCTTCTGGCCTCGAAATCGCCCCGACGGCGGCAACTGCTGTCAGAGCTGGGATACCCTGTTGAATTCATAAACATAGACGTCGACGAGAGCCTTGGGGCCCACGTCGATGCCGACCGAGTGGCAGAGACACTTGCCCGACGCAAGGCCGCTGCCTGTCCAGCTCAGTCGCTGGCAGAAGGCGACGTGCTGGTGACAGCCGACACTGTTGTGGTGCACCGCGACCAGGTGCTCGGCAAACCCAAAAGCCGGGATGAAGCCCTGATTATGCTACGCAGTCTGAGCGGCGACCGCCATACGGTGTATACCGGAGTCTGCATGCGCTCGCGCGAACAGGAAGTGTCGTTTACAGAAGCCACAGACGTAGTATTCCGCCGCCTCGATGAAGATGACATCGTCTACTATGTCGACAAATACCAGCCCTACGACAAAGCCGGTGCCTACGGCGTGCAGGAATGGATTGGCATGGTGGGAGTGAGCCGGCTGGAGGGATGCTACTATAACGTCATGGGGCTTCCCGTGGCCAGACTCTACGAAATACTCAAAAGCAAGTTTTTGTCAAGATAGATTTCGCCGCTGTCGAGCATTCTGCGTACAACATCAGCCACGCCAGCGTGACCGTCGTTCTCAAGCAGATGACGCAACTGCTGCGGACTGATACGGTTGGCTTCGAGCACGGCGCGTACGGCTTTTTCCGTGTCGGCAACACTATGTGCTGCCGGACGGCAGACATCGCAATGACCGCAATCACTGACGCCGTCGGTCTCGCCGAAATATGCCAGCAGTTGACGGCTGCGGCAGACAGTATCGCAAGCCATATAAGCCTCCATGGCATCGATACGCCGCCTGGCAGCTTCCTTGAGCACATTGTAGTTATCGTCGCCAAGGTAAATATCGCCCTCGGCGATACGGGCCGACGAAAAGACTATCTGCGGCATGCGTGGACGCGGACGATATTCAACCACATGCATATCGTCGAGCCGCTTGAGCATGTCTCGTATAGTCTCGGCATCGGTAAAGCAATGGGCGGCCAATTTGCGCTCGTCGATGGGCGAGGTGGCAGTGAACAATCCCGGATAGAGCCGTATGGCAGCCTGCAGCATATCGCCATAGCGCATATTGTCTACTTGAAAACGATACAGTTCCTCACGTCCAAGAGGGATATACAAGGTTGAATATACCTGTTCTCGCTCGGGCAGAGAGACAAGGCCCTCGCGTTCGAGGAAACGGCAGGCGCTATAAAAGCCACGCGGCGAAAGGTTGTAAGTCTCGCACAGACGTTCGAGGTCGAAGTCATGGGTACTGTCGGCGCCGCTGCCGACAGGTATCTGATAATAGTTGCAGATAGCACGATAGACGTTGCGGATGTACTTGACCGATGGAAAATCCTCATCGAAAGACTTGCCAAGACGAACATTGTCGCTGTCGCTGCAGATGAGTATCGCGTAGGCGCGTTCGCCATTGCGTCCGGCACGACCGGCTTCCTGGAAGTAGGCTTCAAGCGATTCGGGTGCATCAAGGTGTATCACAAAATGCACATCCGGCTTGTCAATACCCATGCCGAAGGCATTGGTGGCAACCATAACCTGCCGCTTGCCGTTCATCCAAAGCGACTGCCTGTGGTCACGTTCAGCGCCGTCGAGGCCTGCATGGTAAAACAAAGCGCTTATGCCTTCGGCTTCGAGACGCTCGGCCACCTGACGCGTGTTGCGCCGACTGCGGGTATATACGATGCCGCATCCGCCGATAGAACGTATCAAACGTAGCAGACGTGTGGTTTTGTCTTCGTCGTGGACAACAATATAACTCAAATTCGGGCGGGCAAATGACGTCTGAAAGCGATGGCGGCCTCGCATCTGCAGGCGGAATTCAATATCATCGACAACATCAGGTGTGGCAGTGGCGGTAAGGGCTATGAGAGGCGCCGATGAATGATACTTGCGCACCTCGGCAATCTGAAGGTATGGCGGACGGAAATCATACCCCCATTGCGATACGCAATGAGCCTCGTCGACAGCAATCATACATACCTTCATCTTGCGGAAATATTCGATAAACAAACGTTGACGCAAGCGTTCAGGTGATACATAAAGGAATTTCAATGTACCTGACAGACAGTTGTTGAGCACGCCCGTAGTTTCCTGCAAACTCATGCCCGACACAATACAAGCTGCCTTGAGATGCCGCTCACACAATTGCTGCACTTGGTCTTTCATGAGTGCTATCAGGGGCGAAACGACCACACATACACCATCCATCATCAATGCCGGCAGTTGATAGCATATTGACTTGCCGCCACCGGTGCAAGCACCGAATCAATAATTTCCTCCTGCCTGAGCCTGAATCTGTCGAACCCCCAATAGCGCTTGAGGAGCGAGTGTTTGTCAGCCATTTCTATCTGAGCAGGGTAACTGTGCCCGAACGCGAGTCGAGTTTTGGAGAATCAGGCTTCTTATAGTTGCACATATACACATACGCGCCCTGTTCACACGGCTCGCCGTCTTTCGTACCGTCCCATTCAAATGCAGGGTCGTCTGACGAAAAGACCAACTGGCCCAAGCGGTTGTAGATGTATATATGGAAGTATTCGTAGACATTGACACTATAAAGGCGGAACGTGGCATTCGCGTCGGCACTGCCAGGAGAGAAAACATTGGGCAACCAAGCCGAGAAGAACTTCACCGGAATACCGAAACGATACTGTGTCGGGCACCCCAATGAGTTGTACGACGTGAGGTCGCCATATACAGTGTCTCTGCCAAGAGCCTCTTCAAAAGTATGCATCACACTGCGTCCAGTCACCGCCTCACCGTTTTCGAACAGCCACTCCGATGCCACACCGTATGTCGACACATCGGTCAGCGTTACTGTTGGATCGTCAGTGTCGACAAATTCCGGATCCACGCTCACGCGCGGAATAGGAGGCGGCAGTATGGTCACCGTCTTAGTCAGAGGAAGCGCATCGCAGTCGTTAGAGCCGTGACCGATCATCGTGTATACAGTGTTCCGCGTAGGGGCCACAATGATGACATCGGCGCTGTCCTGTCCGGCCAACGTCGGGTCGGCAGGCGAAGCGCTCCATGTATAGTGATCGGCCATATGGCCCTGAAGTGTGGCCGTCTGCCCAGGGCAGATACGTCCGTCTTCGGGCATCATCGTAAGCTGCGGTTTTACAAGATAGGCGTGTATGCTGTCCCAGGCGACACAACCTTGCGGACTTGTGACGCGTACATAGTATACCGAGGTGTCGGCATAAGGTACTACGCGCAGCGTATCGCCGGCAGGTATGCCGCCTGTGACACTGCCATAGGTACGCGACCATTCATAGGTGCAATCATCGACACCGAGCGTACGCACAACAGCATTTGTCTTGCTGCCTTCACACACTATGGTGTCGCCTCTCACCTCAAGGTCGGGATGCAGGAACACCGAGACGGTATCGTGAGCGCGGCCTTCGCACCACACAGTATCGCCTTCCACCAACGAGTCAAGATAGTACATACCATTACGCGCTATCAACTCGATGGGTTCGGTTCCGTGAGAGAATCCGCGTGTAATTTGACGGTTCTGTGCACCGGAGCCATAGATGGTGTCGTACTCGGCATTGGGACCGAAATCAGTATTCTCTTTAAGGAAAGTCCACCAACGTTCGCCGCCATCAGTCGAAGTGTCTGTGATTGTCGTCTCGTCGGCATCGCAGAGTACGTGTTTCGATACCGTGAAACCAACCTTGGGGTTATGGAGCGGCGTGGTAAGGTAGAGCGCCTCGGAGTAGCACGTCGGATCCTGCGTATTGGTGCGCACGATATAACTCTGCACATCGGTATGCGTATCAAAGAAGTGTGTCACACTGTCGCCCGTCAGCACTGCGTATGGTTCGCCATCGCCAATGGTATTGTTGTAGAAGGAATATGTAGTTGTCGAATCCACCACCAGAGTCGGGTCGCCCGGCACATAGCTGGTATTCTTTATCGATATGAAGCCGTCGCACGACACGACTGTATCCACCGACATCGTAGGTTTGGTGTTCTGCACATTGACGTAGAGCGGAGTCTTGAAAGGCTTGCTTGGGTCAATCGCCGAAGTCATCAGGCACCGGAATGTCTGAAGATTGCCGACAGAGTCGATGAGTGCCACTGTGTCTCCTGTGGCACTGGGACGACGCATCACGCGGAAGTCGTCAGCCGAAACATTATAGTCGGCATGTCCCTGTGCTTCGGTACCGGAAGCAAGCGGACGAAAAGAGAAATAGCTATTCACGCCACCAGGATTGAGTGAAGTAACAGGATTGGCCACGCCAAAATTGGAGACGCTCCACTCATAGTTGAGCATGCCTCGCGGAGCAGACAGTTTGGTGACATAGGTTGACATACCAGCCGGACAACCCGACTGCTTGATATCCATCTGGCGACATTCGCCCGCCACGTATGCATAGGCGCAATGTGCCGTATATGTGCAGTCGCGCACCAATATTTCGATGCGCGTCCGCTGGTAGAGGCAGTCGGAAAGGTTCATAACCACCTTCGACCAATTTTTGTAGTAAAAACCGCCACCCCACATGCCAGTTGATGTCGAGGCCCATCCGTTCTGTCCGATGGTCACCTCGCCACAAGACGTAGTTGTCGGTGTCGAGGTGATATAGTATGCCAAAGTATCGCTTTTCTGCACCCATCCGGTATTGGCAGCGTTGCGTTCCATGACGCGAATAATCATTGCCGGATCGGCACACACGCCGTGGCCTGGTGCCTCGACAACGATGGCATAGTAGATGATGAATATGGCATTTTCAGTTGTCGGCACCAACTCATAGTAGAGTCCTGCAGCTTTGGTATCACCCAAACCGTCGCCAATACGTATAGAGCGAGTGATGCCGGTATTGATTATCTGGCCAGTAGTGTCGTTGGTATTGAACTGATCGGGTACAAACTTCAACTGGTTGTTCGTATTGGGGTCGCGGTTTACCTGACCTCCCGGAGCCTGCGACGTCGGGGTCATGATGGCAAACTGTTTGGTGTTTTCGGGCAATGTGGCGCTGCCGCCATACGTAGCTCCCGATGTCACATTGGCCAATGCGCCGCCGGTATATATTGGATTGGACAGCACTATTCCTGTCTGAGCAGTCATCACATTGGGGGGCTGACCGTCACTGCAGTTGCACGCCGTATTGCCGCCGCTTTGATTAGCCGTCCCATTCTGGCCCGACCAGCAGTATGTCATACCACCGGTATCGTTTTCAAACTGAGCGGTGAAGTTCACCGGATTGTTCCATCCCGGACAGGCCACAGCCTGGCTCCATTGTGCTACGGCATCGTATCCGACCACCATCGTGGTCAGCACAAACACTGTCATAAGCAGTATCTTCTTCATATCCTTTTCCTCCTTTCGGACTGATTTTCAAACTATTCTTGGCAAATGCCCACTACTGTTCAATCAACAAAAATAGTATTTTTTTTAAATTTTGTCAAACTTTTTCACCGTATAGACGCACAACAAGTCAAAACGTTACAAAAAAACGAATATTTTTTTTGCCGCACTGTCAGCGCAGCGGTATGTGACGGCTGCGTCTGGCGGCCTTGCGGTTGTTGTGCGCCAGTTGGCGGGTGGCAGGCGACATGCAGCACTGCTCCAACCGGTCGTATACGATGTCGGCTGCCAGCTCCGAAGGGTGCGTCATGTCGGACGCGAAGAAACGATAGTCGCGTAACTCGTCAAGCACTATTTCGTAGGCTGGAAAGTAACTGATTGAAGATTGAGGATTGAGTGCAGATAGCCTGTCGATGGCCAGCAGTAGGACAGACTTGCTGAGTTGATTGCCGTGGGCACCGTCGGCCATGTGGCGGATAGGGCTGACCGTGAAGAGCACTGAAAGTTGCGGGTTGAACGCATGGAGCCTGTCGAGCAGCGCCGTCCACATTGCTACAATCTCGTCCACCGTCATCAAACGTCTGATGAAGCGGTCTGACGGCAACTTGTGGCAATTTGATACGATTTTTGCGTCTCCCGGCCGCTGGCCGCTCAACTCAAACACCCATGCCGTGCCGAAGGTGACCATGAGCAGCCTTGCATCCGCCAATGCCTTGTGCGCCATGTTGATACCTGCATTACACACTTCGAGGCACTCATCCGCCGAGGGGCGTGAAAAGGAGCCATGGTGATACCACGAATGCCACAGGCCATCGTGCTGTACAAGATCGGACGCCGTAATTTTCCTGTCGTCGATTAAATAATCCAACGCAACGGCTACCGAGGCTGGGTTGTAGAGTGTACCGAAAGGGTTCTTTTCCACACTGAAGCCGCCATCGGCCAAACGAGAAGCCATCTCGTCGGCAAAACACGAGCCGACTGTCACGATGCCATCGCCTACGGCAAGGGTGAACGGCAGCCGTTCGGTGGCCACAGGGGTTGTCAATGCCGGTGTCATGGGTGGACGACTGGATTAATCTCATAAACACCCCGCAGCTGTTCCAGCACAGGTATGGCCTCGCGAGCCGACACCCGCAGGTCCTGCGTGTACATCGTAAGCGTAAGCCCCGACTTTGGATCGACCACCAGCGCCTGAAGCGGCACTTTGCCTTTGTGGCGTTTGCCGAGTTTCTCAATCGCTTCGCAGAAATCGTCGTCCACATCGTCAAGGTTCACTTTGAAAGCGAGCTTCGAAGTGTAGCGGTCAATCACGTTGCCGAGCAGCAGCATCGTTGTAATCCTCAGGCGGGTAAACTTCTTTTCGGCACCGGTTTTCTTGTCGTTGTACGTGACACTCTTGACCATACCTTTGCAGTAGATAAAGGTGTCGTTGACGAAATGGCCGCGGAACTGCGCATAATCCTCACCGAAGAGGCGCAGCTCATAGCTGCCGCTATAGTCGTCCAGGGTCATGATGCCGAAAGGCTCACCCTTCGACACGGCCTCCTTCACGTTGCTCACCATGCCGCCAAAGCGGAGTTCACGCCCCACAAGGGCTTCGAGGTTGGCCAATTCGGCGCAGGTGGTGTTGGTGAAGATACGCATCTCGTAGCGGTAGTCGTCGAGGGGGTGACCGCTAAGGTAGGTGCTGATGACCTCTTTCTCGGCACGGCAACGCTCGATGTTGCTCCATGGTTCGCATGCCGGTGCGGGTGGATATTCTTCCTCGGCAAGGTCGGTGCTTATGTCGAAGATAGACATCTGGTTGGAGCCTGCGTTATCCTGTCGGCGTATGGCCCAGCGCACCAGCTGGTCAAGGTATGTCGGCGTGCTTTCGGCCGCATCGGCTTTGTGGAAGAACTGCGCGCGGTGCGTGTCGCCGAGGCCGTCGAAGGCTCCGGCCTTGATCAGCACCTCGACATTCTTGCGGTTGACGGAGTGCATATCCACTCTACGCAGGAAGTCGTATATATCCTGATAGGGGCCGTTCTGCTCGCGCTCGGCTATGATGACGCTGCTCGCAGCCTCGCCCATGCCACTGATGGCCTGCAGACCGAAGCGGATCTTGCCGTCGCTGTCGACACTGAAGTCCATCTCCGAGTGGTTCACGCTCGGGGCCGCCACTTCGACGCCCTGCTTGCGGCAGTCTTCCATCAACTCGGTGACGCGTTTGATATCGCTCTGCGCGCTTGTCATCACCGCAGCCATGTATTCGGCCGGATAATGGGCCTTGAGGTATGCAGTCTGGTAGGCAACCCACGAGTAGCACGCCGCGTGGCTCTTGTTGAAGGCATACGAGGCGAATTTTTTCCACTCTTCCCATATCTTCGAGAGCGTCTCGCGCGGGTGTCCGTTCTTCTCGCCGCCCTCGTAGAAGAGCACCTCAAGCTCGTTCATCTTCTCTATCTGCTTTTTGCCCATAGCTTTGCGCAGTGTATCGCTCTGGCCTCGGGTGAAGCCCGCCAACAGGCGGCTCAAGAGCATGACCTGCTCCTGATAGACAGTGATGCCGTAGGTGTCTTTGAGGTATTTCTCCATCACCGGTATGTCGTAGGTGATGGGCTTGCGCCCCTGCTTGCGGTCGATGAACTCGGGTATGTTGTCCATAGGCCCCGGACGGTAGAGAGCGTTCATTGCTATAAGGTCGTCTATGACGTGGGGCTGCAGCTCTCGCAGGTATTTCTGCATGCCGGCCGATTCAAACTGGAACACACCCACCGTATTGCCTTCGCAGAAGAGCTTGTATGTCAGCTCGTCGTCCAGCGGCAGGTGGTCGATGTCTACGTCCTCTCCCCTGCCCTTCTTGACCATGCGTATGCAGTTCTTTATAATCGTGAGGTTCTTCAGCCCAAGGAAGTCCATCTTGATCAAGCCCACATTCTCCACCACATGGCCGTCGTATTGCGTCACCTGCACATACTCGTCGCTCTCTTTGTCGTAGACGACACACACCGGAGCCACGTTGGTGATGTCCTGCGCGCCGATGATGACACCGCAGGCGTGTATGCCTATCTGGCGGTTGGTGTCTTCGAGCTCTTCGGCGTAGGTCAGCATCTGCTTCAGCTGTTCGTCGTCGCCCTGCATGATGGCCTTCAACTCGGGCACATATTTGTAGCAGTTCTTCAGGTTCACCTTCGGACTCTTGCCGTTCTCATCCTTCACATTGTCGGGGAAGCCGCGGTCGGGGATATAGGTCTTCAGCTGGTTGACAACCGAGAGGGGTATCTTCTCCACGCGTCCCACATCGGCTATAGAGCTTTTGGTGGCCATAGTGCCATAGGTGATGATGTGCGCCACACGTTCTTTGCCGTACTTATGCGTCACCCAGTCGAGCACCTTGCCGCGTCCGGCATCGTCGAAGTCGACGTCGATATCGGGCAGCGAGATACGATCCGGGTTGAGGAAGCGCTCAAACAGCAGATCGTAGCGCAGCGGGTCGAGGTCGGTAATCCACAGGCAGTAGGCCACCACGCTGCCTGCAGCGCTGCCTCGGCCCGGACCGACGCTGACGCCCAGCTCCTCGCGCGCGGCGCGGATATAGTCGCTCACAATGAGGAAATAGCCCGGGAAACCCATCGTCTTGATGGTGTGCAACTCGAAGATGATGCGCTCGCGTACCTCGTCGCTGCATGCAGCCTTGATGTCGGCGAGGTCTGACGAATCCGACAGGTCTGCCCTGTCGGTCAGATACCTCTTCCGCGCCCCCTGCCAAACAAGGTGTTCCAGATAGTCGGCCTCAAACTTGATGCGGTACAGCTTGTTGTACCCACCCAGTTTCTTTATCTTCTTCTCTGCCGCCTCCCGACTCATCACCTCTTCGCCTTTCTCGTTGCGAGTGAATTCGTTGAAGAGGTCCTCCTCGGTGAAGCGCTCGCGCCAGTCCTCTTCGCGGCCGAAACTCTCCGGTATCGGAAACACAGGCATCAACGGATCGCTGTCGATGCTGTAGGTCTCAACCTTGGCGGCCACCTCCATCGTGTTTGCCAGCGCCTCCGGCAGGTCGGCGAAGACGGCCTCCATCTCTTCGGGGCTCTTCAGTCACTCCTGCTTGGTGTAGTGCAGACGGTTGGGGTCGGCATAGTCTTTCTGTGTGGCCAGGCAGATCAGGTGGTCGTGCGCCTCGCCGTGTTCCTCTTCGACGAAGTGGGCGTCGTTGGTGGCTATCAGCTTGATATCATGCTTGCGGGCGAGCCTGATAAGTTCGGGCTCCACCTTCATCTGCCACCGGTAAGTGTCTACATTGGCGTTGGGCTTGTCGGTCTTGTGGCGCATGAGCTCTATGTAGTAGTCGTCGCCAAACACTTCTTTGAACCACAGCACAGCCCGCTCGGCACCTTCGAGGTCGCCCCTCATTATCAACTGCGGTATCTCTCCGCCCAGACACGCCGAGCACACGATGAGGCCCTCGTGGTACTGCTTCAACACATCGTGGTCGATGCGCGGACGGTTGTACAGGCCTTCGGTGTAGGCTATGGAAGCCAGCTTGCACAGCGAATGGTAGCCCTGCAGGTTCTTGGCCAGCAGGATGAGGTGGTAGCCGCTGCTGTCGACGATGCGTTCGCGTCCCGTCTCCGGATTTATCTCTTTGAAATTCTTGTCTTTGTCATGGAGCGTACGGCGCGCGCAATAGGCCTCGGTGCCAACGATGGGTTTGAAAATCTGACCCTTCAGGCTTTCGACCTCACGGCGCGTGGCCTCAAGTTCGTCCTGCACCTCGCTCAGCTTCGGCGTCCCCTCAGGCACCACTGTGTTCGTATACAGCTCTTCGACCTCCTTCACCTTCGCCTCCAACTCTGCCACACGTGCTTCGGCTGCCTTTATTTTGTCTTTCACCTTGCCGTTTTCCTTATTCACCGTATCAAGGAAATCTTTGATACCGAACATGTTGCCATGATCGGTCAAGGCCATAGAATACATGCCGCAACGCTTGGCCTTTTTGACCAGGTCCGGCACCTTGGACATTCCGTCGAGCATCGAATAGTGCGAATGCACATGTAGGTGAGTGAATTGTGGCATTTGGCTTGCTTGATTTATGTCTGCAAAGTTACATCTTTTTTCGCATATGGCATTGATTGTTGAAAACTATTTTTCCATCATTCCCGACCCCCGCCAGCCAATCTTCAGACCGACCGTCCTACGTCCTTTCAATCCATCTACTCCTGCCTCGGATTTACCTTCATTTTGTCTCCTCCTTCTCTCATCTTACAAAAGTAAGCGTATAGTAATAGCGGAGTAAAAGCATGTATAGCGCAGAGTAAGAGATGATAGCTCTTTAACGCAGATTATCAGGGTATTACACGGCATGAAAATCAGGCATTTTTCGTTGTGTTCACAAAAAAAATCCAACGGCATGCATATCCAGGCAATAATGCTGATATACAGGCCGTTGAAGTAGACTCAAACTCAGAAAGCGGTTTTTCTATGCTTTCAGGCGTTTGTAGTGGATGCGGTGGGGGGTGTCGTCGCCGAGGCGCTTGCGGCGGTTCTCCTCGTACTCGGTGTAGCCGCCCTCGAAGAAGTAGACCTGCGAGTCGCCCTCGAAGGCGAGGATATGAGTGCAGATACGGTCGAGGAACCAGCGGTCGTGGCTGATGACGACGGCACATCCGGCAAAGTTCTCCAAGCCCTCCTCAAGGGCACGCATCGTGTTGACGTCGATGTCGTTGGTAGGCTCGTCGAGGAGTAGCACATTGGCTTCGCTCTTCAGGGTCAGGGCCAGGTGCAGGCGGTTGCGTTCGCCGCCGCTGAGCACACCCACCTTCTTGCTTTGGTCGGTGCCGCTGAAGTTGAATCTTGATATGTACGCGCGCGAATTAATCAAGCGCCCGCCCACCTGCAGGTTCTCGTTGCCGCCGCTGATCATCTCGTAGACGCTCTTTTCGGGGTCGATCTCGGCGTGCTGCTGGTCGATATAGCCTATCTTGACGGTCTCGCCCACCTCGAAGGTGCCGGTGTCAGGCTTCTCCAATCCCATGATGAGGCGGAAGAGCGTGGTCTTGCCGCAGCCATTGGGGCCTATGATGCCGACGATGCCGGCCGGCGGAAGCGAGAAGGTGAGGTTTTCGTAGAGCAGCTTGTCGCCGTAGGCCTTGCTGACGCCGTTGACCTCCAGCACCTTGTTGCCCAGGCGCGGGCCGTTGGGGATGAAGATTTCGAGATTCTGCTCCTTTTCCTTGACGTCCTCGTTCAGCAGACGGTCGTAGGCGGCCAGACGGGCCTTGCCCTTGGCGTGGCGGGCTTTGGGGGCCATACGGACCCACTCCAGCTCGCGCTGCAGGGTCTTCCTTCGCTTGCTCTCCTGCTTCTCCTCCATGGCCAGGCGGGCGGTCTTCTGTTCGAGCCACGAGCTGTAGTTGCCCTTCCAGGGGATGCCCTCGCCGCGGTCGAGTTCAAGTATCCAGCCGGCCACATGGTCGAGGAAGTAGCGGTCGTGGGTGACGGCGATGACGGTGCCCTTGTACTGCTGCAGATGCTGCTCCAGCCAGTCGATGCTCTCGGCGTCGAGGTGGTTGGTGGGCTCGTCGAGCAGCAGTATGTCGGGCTCCTGCAGCAGCAGACGGCAGAGGGCCACGCGGCGACGCTCGCCACCGCTGAGGTTCTTCACCAGCTGGTCCTCGTCGGGGCAGCGCAGGGCGTCCATGGCGCGTTCGAGCTTCTGGTCGAGGTTCCACGCATCGTGGGCCTCAAGCAGCTCGGTCAGCTCGCCTTGGCGGGCGATGAGCTTGTCGAAGTCGGCATCGGGTTCGGCGAAGGCGTTGTTCACCTCGTCATACTCCTTGAGCAGGTCCACCGTCTCCTGTACGGCCTCCTGCACCACCTCCTTGACGGTCTTGGTGTCATCCAGTTTAGGCTCCTGTTCGAGGTAGCCAACCGAATAGCCCGGCGAGAAGACCACTTCGCCCTGGTAGTCCTTGTCCACTCCGGCGATGATCTTCATCAGCGAGCTCTTGCCGCTGCCGTTGAGACCGATGATGCCAATCTTGGCACCATAGAAGAAACTGAGGTATATATCTTTCAGTATCTGACGGCTGGGGGGTATCAGTTTGCCGACACCCACCATCGAAAAGATGATTTTTTTGTCGTCTGCCATAATTATTCCACGAACTTGATATCTTTGACATTGAGCTGTATCTCGGTGCGGCCGCGCCAGTAATTCTCCTCGAGCTGATAGCAGAGGTCGAAGCGCTCGCCGCGGCGCATGCCGCCGAGGGCATCGGCCATCTGGAATGCAATGGCCGGATATGGGGCGGTGCGTTCAGCAATGGGGATGGCGTTGAACTTGAGGTGCCGTTCGCCGACGATACGCGCATTGCCGGTGTCGACCAATTCATGGCTGACAAAGACAGGCACATTGTTTTCCGGACCAAAGGGTGCGAACTGCTTGAGGATGCGAAGAAATTTGGGCGTAATCTGCGAGAAACCGATCTCAGCATCGACTTCGACCTCGGGCACGATCTCCTCGGTGCCTATGCACTCGCGGACGAGAGCCTCGAAACGGTCGAGGAAAGCACGCATGTTTTCCTTGCGCAAGCTTACTCCGGCAGCGCTCTTGTGTCCTCCGAAATGCTCCAGCAGGTCGGCGCATTTCTCCAACGCCTCATGCACATCGAACTCTTTGAGCGAACGCGCCGAACCCGTAATCAGTCCGTCGCTGCCTTCGGTGAAGACAATGGTCGGCTTGTTATAGGCCTCGACGATGCGGCTGGCCACGATGCCCACCACTCCACGATGCCAATGCGGGTCGTAGAGCACCAGCGACTGGCGCCCACGATAGAACTCGTCGGTGTCTATCCTGCGCTTGGCCTCTTCAGTAGCGCTGGTGTCGAGGTCCTTACGCTCCATATTGTAGCTGTTGATATCATCTGCCAGCTGGCGGGCTATATTCGGATCCTCGGTCAGCATGAGGCGCACGCTGTCGAAAGCCGAACGTATGCGTCCGGCAGCATTGATACGCGGCCCGACAAGGAAGACGAGGTCGCTGATGGTGAGTTCTTTCTCGAAATATCCGGCTTTGCTTTTATCGGCTGCATCGGTTTGGTCCGAGATGTCGGCCTTCCTGCGGTCGACATGACCGTATTTGAGTATGGCTTCGATACCTGCGCGTGGCTTGGTGTTGAGCACCCGAAGGCCGAAGTAAGCCAAGACGCGATTTTCGCCCATGATAGGCACGATATCGCTGGCGATGCTCACGGCAACAAGGTCAAGGTATTTGAGCAGACGCAACTTGAGTTCCTCCTGGCGCTGCTGACGGGCCGCATCAAGCTGCTCGGGCAGGTCGCACAGCCGCACGCCAAGCTTCTGCTCAAGGTGGGCCTCAACAATCTTGAAGCCTATGCCGCAGCCGCTGAGTTCTTTGTAGGGATACGGGCAGTCATCCTGCTTGGGGTCGAGCACCGCCACGGCATCGGGCACCACTTCGTCTGGCAAATGGTGGTCGCCGATGATAAAGTCTATGCCGCGTTCTTTTGCATAAGCCACCTGTTCCATCGCCTTGATGCCGCAGTCGAGGGCAATCATAAGTTTGACGCCTGTCTCGTGTGCATAGTCGATACCCTGATAGGAGATGCCGTAGCCTTCACGTTCGCGGTCGGGCACATAAAAATCGATATTTCGGTCAAGCTCACGAAAGTAGCTGTAGACCAAAGCGACAGCCGACGTACCATCGACGTCGTAGTCGCCATAGACCATGATTCGTTCCTGTTTTGCTATAGCTTCGTTGATGCGGTCAATAGCCTTATCCATCCCTTTCATCAGGAAGGGGTCGTTGATTTGATCCAGGCCTGGACGGAAGAAGCGGCGTGCCTCTTCAAAGGTCTTAACACCCCGCTCTACAAGCAGGGTGGCGATGATTTTGTCAACGCCAAGCGATGCCGCAAGTTTTTCAACAGTCTCTAAATCATAATCTTTCCTAATAATCCAACGTTTTTCTTTCATATTTTTCTGGGTGTAAAGATACAACATTTTTCAATATGCGGCAAATTTTTTTTTCAACACTGCATTAAAAAGCATACCGGCACACCCCGAAAGAGTGTGCCGGCATAGACTTCATCGATTCCTGACGCTAACGCAGGATATAGCGCCGATAGACACTGGCCGCGAGCAGAGCCGACAGTGCCGCCGCAGCAGCGAGGAGCACCCCGCTTGCAGCCGCCTGCCACACCGGCAAACCAAAAGGCAGTTGCGACATGACAGCCACCGGAGCCGTCAACGGACAGAGTATCGTCCATGCACTACCCCCGACACCGGCTGCAGCCAGCAACCCAGCCAACCACAGCGGCGAGCCGACGAGAAGACTCCACTGCAGAGCATCAGCCTCGGCATCGAGCCGGGCAGACAACGCTGCCAGCAGCGACCCATAGAGAGCTAAACCCAACAGGAAGAAGAGCACAAACATTGAGACCGTCAGCGGCATATCAATGGCTGCAAGGCCCTGCACGGTGTCGTCGACAATAGCCACAGGGGTCGAATATTGTGTCATTGCCTCCGCCCCCTTGGTAGCCAATGCATGTGCCTGTTGCTGGGCACGTGCCTGCGCGAAGAGGTCGGGCGCGGCGGCCTGCACCCCAGCGATGGCAGCAGCTGTAAGGCATACCCACAGCGCCAGTTGAATCATGGCCGTAAGGGCCACACCGCCAACCTTGCCCCACATCAGTTGAACTGGACGTACCGATGTGAGCAGAAGCTCAGCCACACGATTCTGCCGCTCGGCCTGAACACTGCGCATCACCCCGACGCCGAATATCGTCAGTGCCAACGCCATAAGCACCGCGAGCACGAGCCCCACAGTGCGGCGCACGCCGAGAAAACTGTCGTGCCCGGTGGCAGCCTCCTGCGTATGGAGCCGGATGCCCGCACCGGTCACAGACTGGAAAGTCTGCGGGTCAAGTCCATATACATCTTCGAGTATGGCATCGTGGAGCAATGCCTGCAAACGGCTGTCGATTATATTTTGCACTGCCGGCGATGGCACGTTGCCATGGTAATAGAGAAATGCATCGCGCGGTATGGTCGTCTGGCGCATAGGGATGAACAGCACCAAGTCACGTTCGTCGCGGTGGCTTTCGGCATATTCAAGCGACGGCATGGCTTGAAAGCCTACAGCATCATTGGACACAAGGCTGCCCGAGAAAAGGCCGGTCTCGTCGACCACCAGCACACGCTGAGGTTCCGCAGCACGCTGCGACACCACGACAGGCAGTGCATATAATGCCGCCAGCACCGCCGGCACCAGCAACGAAAGCACCCAGAATCCGGGCCGACGCACACGTTGCCGCATCTCGCGGAGTATGATTATAATTGTGTTTCTCATAGGCTTACAGTCTTATGGCAAATCTCGACAGCCTGCCGGTTGTGTGTTGAGAGGAGAATGGCTGCACCGTCAGCGCTCAGGCGTTGCAATTCGGCGCGGAGCATGGCGGCATTGGCCTCATCGAAGCCTGAGAACGGCTCGTCGAGCACAAGCAGGCGCGGATTGTGGGCAACGGTGACTATCAGCTGCAGCTTCTGCTGCATACCCTTGCTCAGTCGCCCCACCGGCCGATGCCACCATTCGGCGATGCCGAGCCGGTCGAACCATGAGCGGACTGCCGCCTCGGCATCCTTGGCCGTGAGCCCCTTGAGGCGAGCCATATACACAGCCTGCTCGCCCGCTTCTGCACGTCGGTAAAGGCCACGCTCTTCCGGCAGGTAGCCAATCCATCGCATATCGGCTTGCTCGACAGGATGCCCCTCGAAGAGAACACGGCCTGCATCGGGCTCCATGAGGCGTGTGACGATGCGGAGCAACGTGGTCTTGCCGGCACCGTTGCCGCCAAGCAGGCCGACAATTTCTCCAGCCCCGACACTGAACGAAAGTCCGTCCAGCACATGATGGCTGCCAAACGACTTGCTGATATGGTCTACCTGAAGTGTCATTACTTTTTCATTTTAATGAGTGCTATTTCCGCGCCGAGGGCCACGAGGGCCAATATTATACACAAACGCCAGAGACGGCGGCCGGCGCTGCGCTGTCGCAATTCATCGGTCAGCGGTTTCTCCACAGCTTTGACTACCGAATAGCCGTCGAGGGCAGTCACCGCATCGGCCACCTCGGCCGGGGTCATAAAGTCCATCTGCGACTCGCGGCGGTCGTAGTTGAACGCCAGATGCTCATCGGCCAAGGTGTAAATGCCGTCGTGTGGCAGGTCGCCGTGAGGCACCAGCAGCTGCCGACCGCCTGCGCGGCGCAGGTCGGGTATAACGCTGAAACGCTCGCCGTCGGTCAGCTCGGGCGGGCGAGCCGAAGGGTCGTAGCTGCCGCCGAGCACGATTGGTTCAGATGCGCCAAGCGTATATGCCGGAGTGGGCAGCGGACGGCTGTAGAGGGCCATATTGTAGAGCGTCGGCACAAAGAGGGCTTGCGAGGCGAAGTCGCACCACTCGGCGCGCAGCGGCGCCGTCAGCAGGTAGAGGCGGCCCTGTCCGCACGGGGCGCTGCCCAGCAGGCAGCCGCCATCAGACAATGAGATGATGCTTTGAAGCACACCTGCACCGAGTGTATAATGGCCCTGTACCGAAGGGAGCTCCATCTCGTCGGTCGTGCCACCGAAGACTCCTCGATAGAGCGACGATGAGGCATCGACGGCGTTGGCTCTCACCGGGCGCTTCACCCATCGGTCGAAGCTCGGTGCGCCGAGCATGGACAGCAGGTCACCGATACCATCGGGAAGCGACTCGTCAGGAGGCAGCACAAGCAGGCTGCCGCCAGCCATGGTCCACTCATGCAGTTGTTGCGCCAAGCCGCTCGCGATGGCCTGCGGCTCATTGAGCACAATGAAGTCGTAATCGGACAGAGTACCTTCGAAAGAGGCTTGTGGCGACGCCGTAAACTCGACAGCCGAGTCGGCGGCAAAGAGGCGACGCAGACTTGCGTTTGGCCCTTTTCCGTCAAGTTCGAGCATGGCTATGCGGTCGCCAGCGTGAAGTGTGAACCAATAACGGTCGTCGAAGGTGACCGGATAATCGGTGATTTCGACGTATGCGTCGGCCCAACCCGGAGCGTCTATGGTAAAACGCAGCGGCACCTTGGCCGTAGAGCCTGAAGGCAGGTCGACGGTGGCCACGGCACGCTCGCGTCCACCGACATACAGACGTATCGGCACGCGGTCGACATCAGCATTGCCGCTGTTGCGCAATGTAGCTTCCACACTGACGCTGCCGCCAACAAAATAGGCCGGTGCATCGAGGCGCATGGTGTCGATATAAAGGTTGTCGGCACCGGTACCGCCGAGGGGTACAAGTGTAAAGAGGCTGAGCGAATCGGACGGCATGCGGTCGAGGTCGACACCGGCACGCTGAAAGTCGCTCACTATGAAGGCATGGCGGTTGGCGGCACCGCTCTGGGCCATGAAACCTGCCTGACGGCTGGCCACCTCGCTCAGCAACGGCGACGCCGACGAAGGCTGCAGGGCATCGACGGCGGCGAGGAATTCGTCGCGTGAAAGCCACCGCATCTGTTCGCCGCCAAGGTCGGCGCTGAGCAGCTGAAAACGGTCAGATGCCGAATAGGCGGCAGCCACCTCGCGGGCCTTGTCGCGCGCAGCATCAAGCCGGCTGCCTCCCGTGCCGGCGCTCTCCATGCTGAAGGTGTTGTCGACGTAGACGCTCACCACTGTCGCCCCGGAACGCATAGCACCACCGGCCGAAGGAATGAACGGCTGGGCGAAAGCCAGCACCAGAAAGGCGATGGCCAGCACACGCGCGGCCAGCACCAGCCAGCGGCGCACGTCGCTCTGCCGGCGGCTCTCGCTGCGCAGGGCCTCCAGACGGTCGACGTTGCTGAAGTAGACCCTCCGGTAGCGGCGGAAGTTGAAAAGGTGTATCGCAACCGGTATCAGCACCGCCAACAGCCCCCACAGAAATGCCGGAGCGCTAAACAGCATCGCTGCCTCCTTTCTTGCAGTGGCGGCAGATGTCGCTGAGGAAGCAGGCGTCGCACTTGGGCTTGCGCGCCTGGCAGACGTAGCGGCCATGCAGTATCAGCCAGTGATGGGCCTTGGGGACAAGGGCCTCGGGTATATACTTCACCAGCGTGCGTTCCGTCTGCAGCGGAGTCTTGCTGTTGACCGTGAGCCCTATGCGGTTCGACACGCGGAAGACGTGTGTATCGACCGGCATGGCCGACCGGCCGAACACGACGGCAGCCACGACATTGGCCGTCTTGCGGCCCACGCCTGGCAGGCGTTGCATCTGCCCGATATCCGACGGCACCGCGCCGCCAAAGTCGCTCACCAGCATCCGCGCCGCCGCCGCCAGGTGCTGGCTCTTGCTGCGCGGATAGCTGACAGACTTCACATATTCGAATATCTCGTCTTCCGACGCTTGCGCCATGGCATAGGCGTCGGGGTAGGCGGCGAAGAGGGCCGGTGTGACCATGTTGACACGCTTGTCGGTGCATTGGGCCGAGAGGATGACGGCCACCAGCAACTGGAATGGTGTGCCGTAGTGCAGCTCGGTCTCGGCCACGGGCATGGCCTCCTCAAACCGCGCCAGAACGGTGCTGTATAGTTCTTTCTTGGTCATTGTTCAAATTCGAGGGCCACCATCACCGGATAGTGGTCGGAGATGTCGGTTCGTATGCGGCGATAGCTGAGGGTGCGGAGCCCCTCGCTGCGGAAGACGTTGTCTATGCGCACCGCTGGGTACGAAGCGTCGTAGGTGATGCTGAGCCCCGAACCGCAGTCGCAATAGGTGTCGGTCAACCGTTCGCGCAGCCGCGCATGGAGCCACGAGGTGGGCACATCGTTCATGTCGCCGGCCACCACCAGCGGTATCTTGCAGTCGTTCACCACCGGACTTATCGTTGTCGTCCATTCGCGCTCGTGGCTGAGGATGGTCTCCTTGACCTTGCCAATAGTGCGCAGCGAGGTCGAGTCGTTGACCTCGCCGCGGCGCATGCGCGCTATCTCCTCGTGGTCGGCATTGTCGAAGCGGTAGCTGTCCATGTGCAGGCAAACCACCCGCAGCCGCTGCCCGTCGCGGTGCAGCTCCACCATCAGCTTCTCGCCGTCGATGCGCTTGACGTAGGTGATGGGCAGCTGGCTGAAGACCACCGTGCCGTAAGGCACTCCGTTCTTGGCCGTATGCGAACCGTAGTAATGATTATAGCCGAGGAGTTCGAGGCTGTCGGTGATCCCGACACGCCGCGGGGCGGCGTATTCCTGCATGCAGAGTATGTCGGGCCGCTCGCTGCGCACCAGGTCCAGGAAGCGCAGGGCGTTGGTGTCCGACCGGCCACGGTCGTCGTCGCGCCCGTTGAAGAGGTGTACATTGTAAGTCATCAGGGTGACCATCTGCGGATGCTCGGCCCGGTCGGGCACACGCGACGTGCCGCCTACCTGAAGCACCAGCCCCACAAACGACCAACGTACCGCTATGGCAACGGCACTGACCAAAAACTGCCAGCGCTTCATCAGCAGCCACACTATCACAAACAGCACGTTGAGCGCCAGCGCCGGCAGATAGCCGAACGCCAACAGGCTCGGCCATATATTGCTCGACGGCGCCACCACCCCGCCAAGCGTGGTCAGCAGCAGAGCCAATGCGGCAAGCACATTGATTACAAGCAGTATAGCACGTACAACCTTCATATCTATCAAAGTGCAAAGATAAGATTTTTTTTCGTAATCGTATAAAATTATGTAATTTTGCAACCCGGATGAAAAAATACGCACTCATCGGACGCCGTCTCGGCCACAGCTACTCGCAGCGGTGGTTCACCAGCCTCTTTGCCCGTCTGCAGCTGGACGACCACAGCTATTCGCTCTGCGAGATGCCGTCGGTCGAAGGCTTGCGCTCGTGGGTGAAACGCGAAGGCATCTGCGGGATGAACGTCACCGTGCCCTTCAAATGCGACGTCATAGGCCAGCTCGACGCCCTCGATGCCACCGCACAGGCCGTCGGCGCCGTCAACTGCATCACCGTCAGCCACACCCCGCATGGCGACGGCCTGTACCTGACGGGGCACAACACCGACGCCCCCGCCTTCGCCGAAACGCTGATGGCAGCAGCCGGCAGCCGATGGCCGACAGACAACGCCCCGAATCCAGTCAAGCATTTTCCGGCCTCGGCATTCAGCCAGCCGTTCGACGCCCTCGTGCTCGGCACCGGCGGCGCCGCACGCGCCGTGGCCTACGCTCTGGAGACACTCGGCGCGCGCCCCACCCTCGCCAGCCGCAACCCGCAAAAAGCGGCGGCAACCGGCAGCCGATGGCCTGTCATCGGCTACAACGACATCCAGCAGCTCCCGTCCGCCGACTTTCTGCTTTTGGTCAACGCCACCCCCGTCGGCATGCACCCCGACGTCGACCACAGCCCCATAGACATCGCCACACTGCACATCCACCCCTCGACACTGCTCGTCTACGACCTCGTCTACAACCCCTCACCCACCCTGCTCATGCGCCAGGCCGCCGCCGCCGGCGCCACCGTAACCGACGGCCTCGCCATGCTCCACCGCCAAGCCGAACTCAGCTGGATGCTCTACAGCAGCAAATAAGCCCATACCTTACTGCTATCCAAATAGTTACATCATTTTGAAAATCCGTCCGTTTCAGGCGGATTTTTCCATTTTCTACCATCCTCATTATCAGGCATCTGTAGCCACCTCCTCTTACTCTGCGCTATACCTTCTCTATACCTGCGCTATACCCGCTCCTACTTTTGTAAGAGGAAGTATAGCCGAGATAAGGAGAAGACAAGTCTTAGATAAGGAGAAGACTACTTTGACAACCGCAGCACGCGACACCTGTCGCCGTTGAAAAAACAAAGCCCCAAAACAGCCAAACGGCAGCACCCCAATAGCGGCGGCAGCAGTCGGGGATACCGCATCGATATAAAAATTACACCCTAACACTCAACAACTTGCAACAAAAAACAAAAAAATATTTTGCCAGTTCAAAAAATGTTTGTACTTTTGCACCCGCTTTCGAGAGAGAAAGTTTGCTTTCAACAGAAGTGCAAAAGCCCAGGTGGTGGAATTGGTAGACACGCTACTTTGAGGGGGTAGTCGCCATAGGCGGTGCAAGTTCAAGTCTTGTCCTGGGCACCAACCTGAAACAAAAAAGCAAGAGCCCGGATGGCGGAATTGGTAGACGCGCACGTTTCAGGTGCGTGTATCGAAAGATGTGCAGGTTCAAGTCCTGTTCCGGGCACCAAAGAGATTTTGCAAGTAACTCTAAACGAGTGAAAAAGCAAAATCTTTTTTCTTTTATATCCCAATCTTGGTCATAATTTGGTCATATTTTCAAAAAAAGGTATGTACTGCGTTTAAGTTGCATGTCGTGTTCCACGATTGACACGAGGCAGTAATTACTCGATGACCTCTGCCGTAAGTCAAAAAAATGAGGGAAAACGAGAATTATTTCCCGCTGCCACCGTGACGGATGACGAAGGGGAGGATGGCTTTGATGTAGTCGGGTTTTGTTGTTCCGTTCAGCACGGCTGCACCCCAAGGGGCGCCGTGAGCTTTGCCGTGGTATATCACAAGAGGAATGTTACGAAAGGCATCCTTGCCAATGTCGGCTACGCCCGAGGGGACACTTATATAGGCCAGATAATGACAGTTCTCAAATGCCGAGTAGCCGATTTTGCGTAGGCTTTGGGGCAGTGTTACGGCACTCATAAAGGTGCAGCAGAAGGCGTAGTTGTCAATTTCTTCGACGCTTTCGGGAACGATGATGTGGCCGCGAACCCCTCGACAACCTCCAACTGCATAGCGCTCAATGAGTCGTAGGGTCGGGGGTAGAGTGATTGAGGTGAGATTTTGGCATTCGAGGAAGCAGAGCGCCAGGAGTGCAACGACGGGATAGGTAACTCCGTTATGGCACACGCTGTCGGGAATCACCAGGTCGCCTTCTGGCTTGTCGAATCCTTTCCAAGGATTGTGCTCATCCCATCCCGGATGGGTCACGCCCACACCGTCGGCAAGGATGGCACAGTAGAGCGTCTGCCCTGATGGTGCCGTTGCGGTAAAGTCGTAGTATTGGGCCTGTGTCCCAGTACAGGCAATAATATTGAAAAGTATAATGAACAGCAGTTTTCTCATATTTTCTGCACCTGTTCAATCTTGGTTAGGCCGCCTTGCAGCCCCATCACATAGTATGGTGACTCGGCGCCTTCGTGGATTAGGTGGTCGATATAGCAGGGCTGTCCGGGCAGCATACGGTCGCAATGGAAAGTGTCGCCGACACGGAGCTTGCTGTTCTGCGATGAGCGTATCTGGAAGTTGCCGCTGCTGAGGTGCTCTATCAGCACCCTTCGGTCGGGGTTCCATTCCAGCACCAGCAGAGCCCCTTTCTCGAGGTTGCCGGTGTTGACAGCGGTGACAATGATGCGATGGGATGTGGCATATTCTTTGACACCGCACACTTCGGCAACGAAGGCCTGGAAGTCGGCGTAACCGCAGAATCGTGCCAGCAGGTTGAGTGTGGTCGTGCGCGGCTGTTCGCCGTCGCCGACATAACCCCAGATACGCTTCAGAGTGCTTACGCCAAGTGTCTCGCCGAGGCGCCCCTCAATCTGTCCGCTCAAGCGGATAAAATCGTTGCTGGTGCTTATTTTGTGTCCTGCGCTGTACTCCACGGCGCGACAGAGTGACTCAATGTGCTGGTTGTCAATTTCCATAACGGAAGTCTGTGTTTGGGTTTTGGCTTGCAAAAATACACATATTTCTTTGATGTCCAAAAAAAAGTGTATTTTTGCAGTGTGAAAGTGGAACAGCAAACAGCAAGTTCTGGATTTGTAAAGCCGCTGGAATACAGTGCTTCCGACGATTTTGTGATATTGGAAGAGTTACCGTCGTACGGCTACAATTCGCTCTACCGCGCCAAGCGCGGAGGCCGTTTCTATATCCTCAAGGGGCTGAGGGAGGAGCACCGTGCCGACCCGCTGTTTTTTTCGCTTCTGCAGAAGGAGTATGATTTGACTATCGGGCTTGACCATCCTTGCATTGTTCGCCTATTCAGCATCGAGGAGGTGCCGGATGTCGGTCCTTGTATCGTGATGGAGAATATCGATGGTGTAACGCTGGACAAGTGGCTGGAGAGCAATCCTTCAGCAGCTATGCGCAAGAGGATTGTAATGCAGTTGCTTGATGCTATGCAGTACTATCATACGCACGGTGTTGTCCATCGCGACTTGAAACCTCAGAACATCTTTGTGACCAACGTTTTGGGTAACAAGAAAGATAGTGTGGGTGTGAAACTGATAGACTTTGGGTTGGGTGACAGCGATGAGTATGCCGATTTCAAAGAGCCTGCCGGTACCGAGGGTTATGCTGCTCCCGAACAATGGAATGGCGATACCGTTGACGCCCGTGCCGACATCTATTCTTTTGGTGTCATTCTGCGTGAGATATTCCCGCATCGTTATCGCTCTGTGGCTCGTCGATGTACAGCAAAAGAACCGGACCGGCGCTATCTGTCGGCCAACGCCGTCACAAAGGCTGTCAAGGGTAAATTATGGCGTAATGTCGTAATAATAGGGCTTATAGGACTTATAAGTCTTGTGGGACTAATAGGTCTTGTGGGCCATAATAAGCCTACTCCTGAGGGTATCCTTCAGGCAACCGAAACCTATCGCCTCAGGGCTGAGCTTATCAGCAGTCAGGCGGAGGCTGCTTTTGTCCCTGACAGCCTCAGCTGCGACGAGGAGGCACAGCAGCTGCTGGCCATATATACTGTCCGCTATCTGATTGCCGTTTATGAGATTGTTGGCGACCATCCAGAGTGGAGCGAGATTGAGCACGGCGCCTTTGAGGACGAGGTGTCGGAGATTATAACGCCGCGTATCAACAAGTTGGGAGAGATTATTCGAGATATGAGGCTACCGAGCAATCCTTTGTTCTTTCAGAGTGAGCGTTTCCGCATCCTTGCCGACCGCTATGCCACACTTGAGGAGAGGCATCGCAACCTCTTGGAAACATTCGGTGAGCACAACCCGAAGAAATTGTAGGTTTTGCGGACTCCTTTTTAATTGCTTTTTCTATTTCTGATTGTTTAAGCAGGTTTTACCTTGCCTTGCATTTTGTTGCCATTCAATGAAGTGTAAAATGGACCAAAAGTGGACTGGCTATGATGGCGGTTTTTTGTATATTTTTGCAACTACAAACAGAGAACTCATCGTTGGTGACGAAAGTAAAAAATATGATAGTAAGACAAAGTAAAAACACTTTTATTCGTACGACAGAGAAATATGGCTATATCACTAACCAGTTAACATGGCACGACAGATCGTATAATGAAACCGGAAGTGACTACTTTCGAATGGAAAGTTTTTATCCTGCAAAATGACCTAAAGGTCTAAAATAAATAAAAAAATATGGAAAATATAAATTCAATTGTCACATTGTTGAGCATATTTTGGCGTGTGCCAGCATTATCATTACCATTTTAATCTATTGCAGGCGGTTCAAGGATGAACAACTCAAAGAACTTGCCCGCCAGATTATCGCTTACTATGCTGAAGAGCAAGAGGCTATAAAATGGATTCAGTCAACAGGAGATAGCCGTGCACCCAAAACGATTCAGACGGAGTTAAGAGACCGTGCTGCAAAGAACGATCGCGGTAATGGAGAACGCCCAGAGTACACACCAAACAGAGTTAGTAAATTTTTGTAATTATTTAATAATATTATCATTATGAAAAAAGTATTATTTTTTGCGGTCTTGATGATGGCCGCGATGCAAGGCTGGTGTTACTTCTCGGCTGTTGCACCGAGCGGACAGACGCTGTACTATAATATAGTTAATGGAGGTGCTATGGTTACACGTCCTAGTACTACTTGGTGGAATGGCACCAAGCCTACCGGTGCTCTTGTTATTCCTGGATCTGTGACTTATTCCGGAGCAGTATATAATGTTACCTCGATAGGGGAAAGTGCTTTCAAGGACTGCACTGGTCTGACCTCCGTCACCATCCCCAACAGCGTCACCTCGATAGGAAATTATGCTTTCCATAGCTGTAGCGGACTGACCTCCATCACCATTCCCAACAGCGTCACCTCGTTAAGCGATGGTGCTTTCTACGGCTGCAGCGAACTGACCTCCATCACCATCCCCGACAGTGTCACCTCGATAGGCTCTTTAGCTTTCTCTGGCTGTAGCGGCCTGACCTCCGTCACCATCCCCAACAGCGTCACCTCGATAGACGACGGAGCTTTCCAGGGCTGCAGCGGATTGACCTCCGTTAGCATCGGTAGCGGTGTCACCTCGATAGGTCAATCTACTTTCCGTGGCTGCAGCGGACTGACTTCCATTACCATCGGTAGCGGTGTCACCTCGATAGGCAGCATGGCTTTCGAGAACTGCAGCAACCTGGACACAGTGTATATGATGCCGCCCACACCGCCCTCGCTTGGAACTAATGCTTTTTATTCTAATGCATCTGGCAGAGTATTTATTATAGCCGGTTGCGGATACGACAACTATTATAACGTTGACTCTAGCGACCGCTGGTACAATCTCCGCAACTACCTCCGCCGACAGACAATCAACATCAATGTCAACGTACAGTCATCAAACACGGCCCGCGGCACAGCCTCTGTGGTGTTGGGACCGAACAACGAAGTAGTGCGCTGCGACTCCACAGTGGTTGTACAAGCCACTGCCAACACCGGCTACCACTTCGACCACTGGAGCAACGGCAGTACCGCCAACCCCGCCAACATCACCCTCACGAGCGACAGCACGGTGACAGCCTACTTTGAGCGCAACAGCTATAACCTTACTGTCAACGTGAACGACGCCACGCTCGGCACGGTGACCACACCCGACGGCACCAATGCCCTCTACGGAGACACGCTGACGGTGGTAGCCACACATATCGAGCACTACCATGTGGCCAGCTGGCAGGGACAGGGCATCGTGGCCACCTCGGCCGACAAGGACACCGTACGGGTGAGTATGAACAGCAACCGCACCCTGACCTGCAACTTCGCCATCGACACCCACACCGTGGCTGTCACTTCTAACGACATCGCCCGCGGCAGTGTCAGCGCCACAGGTACCGAGTTCGCCTACGGAAGCCCCTGCACGGTATCGGCTACAGCCTATACGGGCTACACCTTCCAGAGCTGGAGCAACGGCGTTACAGCCAATCCCTACACCTTCGCCGTGATGGAGGACGTGGAGCTGACCGCCATATTCGTGGTTCCCGGCGAGGAGACCTACACAGTTACCGTCAGCGTCAACGACCCGGCGATGGGTAGCGCCACGGTGAACGGCAACACGACCGCCACCGTGACAGGCGGCTCTGAGGTGACCCTCACAGCCACGCCCAACGCGGGCTACCGCTTCGTGCGTTGGAATGACGACAATACCGAGGAGACCCGCACGGTGACCGTCACCGCCGACATGAGCTTCACCGCCTACTTCGAGAGCGACGGCACCCAGGGCATAGAGGATATTGAAACACCAGAAGTGGCAATTGTAATTAACGGAAACACATTAACCGTCCAAAATCCCGATAGAGAAACGATACGTATCTTTGACTGTATTGGCCGTCAAATCGCCACATCCAATCTCTCACTTTTCAATTATCATTTTTCAACTTCCAGTGGAGTCTACTTCGTCAAGGTGGGCATCCTGCCATCCAAGAAGATAGTGGTGGTGAAATAGTAACATACGGCATACAGATACTGTCAGGGGCCGCGCTTCAGCGCGGCCCCTGTTGTTTACTTTGGGGCCCTTGGGTAATCCAAAGAAAATATATTGTGCACCTTTTTTAGTGCATATTTATGTGTTTTTTGCACTTTTTTTAGTGCATATCAAAAAAATATTCGTAATTATGCTGCCGAAAACGTAATACAACATATACTATGATAGATGATGTTCCCAACGGCCATATAAACAAAACAGGGTGTCTCCACAATCATGGGGGCACCCTGTTTTGTTCACTGGACGGTCAGAAGCCGTCGTCGTCGCTATAGACGGTCTTGCTGAACCAGCTGAGCCAGTTTGGCACCTCGCTGCTGTTGTTTCCGATAAAGTAGCGGAAGGTGGCGAGGCCCTCTTTCTCGAGCTTGCGCTGTTCGAGCGGCAGAGCCTTCACCTGGTCAACCCACGTTCCAACAGAGCTGTAGATGGTCAGTTCGCTGGAGCCGAGGTCGTACTTGAAGAAGTACCAATGGTCTTTGGCGGCTTCGACATAGAAGATCATCTGCTGCGAGTTGCCACGCTTGCTGATTTGCGCCTTGAGGCGAAGCTCGATGCCGAGCGGTTTGTCGTCGGCAGCCAGGAGGTTGACCTTGCCGTCGTAGTAGAGGCCCACAGACGGTGAATATTGCCACCTCACCTGGTCGAAGAGCAGCATGCTCTGCATATCGGCCGGTATGGCGTTCATTTTGCCTGTGGCGCTATAGACGGCGTAGGCTGCACCGCCCTTGTCGGCTCCGAGGTGATACATCATGGCGTGGCGCATTTCGGCGTTGGTCGACGGCGACGCGGGATTGAGGCGCAGGTCTTCCTTGAGGTTGTCGGTCAACGAAGCGACGAGGCTCTTGTCTATCGGGAAGGTGAAACCGAAGACGGTGGCCAGGTGGTCCTCCACGTCGCTCTGAAGGCCGACGCTGGCAGTGCCGTAGGCATAGAAGGAAGCCTGGGTGCGGCGCAAGGCCAGGTTGACGAGTCCCTCGCCTTCGACGATGCAGTCTTCGGTGGAGAGCGAGAGGTAGGGCTCGACGACCGCATCCGGGTCGGCCACTTTGTCCTCGGAGGCAATCATGTACATCTTTTTGTCGCCGAGGTAGGTGAGCACGCCGTGAGCCGAAAGCAGCTCGTTGTCGGCCACCTTCTCCGAGGTGAGGAAAGCCGAATGCGGGCGCAGATTATTCTTGTCCATGAGGATAGACGCGGCTATGCGTTTGCCCTTCCAGTCGGTAGGCAACTCGGGCACGAGGACGTGCACATGCTCGGGGTCGGTGTAGTCGGCATAGGCCAGCAGTCCGAGCTGTTCCTTGGGTATGCAGGGCTGCAGCAGGCGCACACCACCGTCGAAGTGAGGCCACGGCCGGTCGCCTTCGAGGCGTACCTTGCCGGCAAAGCCGAAGGCAGAGCTGATCTGGAACGAGGCGCTGTCGCTGATGGTGCCTTTGGCCACGGTCACGCCGCGTCCGTCGACGCTGATGTCGTTGAAGAAGATGCGCTGCCGCTTGTCAGTATCGTTTTTGTAATCGTTGTAGCCCTTGCCTGTGAACTTGCCGGCCGACGCGACAATGAGGTCGGCGCCGACAATCATGTGCCAAGCGCTGTCGCGGTTGAAGACCATCGAGGCGTTGTTGAGCACGCGCATATCGCCGCCGCGGTTGATGTGCACCGTGTCGGCATTGGGGACGATGGCTGCATCGGCCACATTAAGCAGGAACACTCCAGTAGAGCTGAGGTCGCCCAATTCATATCTATATGTGCTGCGAAGCGAATGGTAGGCCAGTTCGCCCTTGGCAGGGTCGGTGCTTACAAATCGCACGCCCGGCATATCGTGGCGCTTGCCCAGACGCTGGCGGATGTCCATAAAGTCCATACCTTCGGCTGTCATGCGCTGGCTGTTGACGATATCGAGCACCTTGCGGTCCATGTCCCAGCTGAAGCGGTCGGCGTATGCAGCCTGCGCCACAAGCTGCAGCTCGGTACGCTGCGGCCCGTCGGGCATAGTGAGTTCGGCCTGGCGGGTGTCGTAGTCGACATGCGAGCGCACATGATGAGCTGTGAAGGCTACGCTGTTGAGTTTGGTGCTGCGGAGGGTGAAGTCAGACACCTCGGCATCCATCTGGCGACTGGCCATGAGGAAGCGCTCGCTGGTGAGCGACCCCTCTTTGACGACAGCCGTACCCGCAGCTTCGGCGCCGCGCGGCATGAGGTCGAAGCGGCCACGGAACGAGGCGTCGGCATGATACATGCTCAGCGGACGCCCGCCCTTGAC
>JAFVWV010000063.1 GCA_017501495.1 Bacteroidales bacterium
CGATTGCAATCGTTGAAATATCGTTTATATATCGTTGATGTATCGTTGATATGCACTACCGGTAGGAGAGAGGGCTGCATTTTTTGGCATGGAATTTGCTGTATAGAGCGGACCGCATGACGGCGGTATCCGAATCAACACTCGATGTTGATAACTTTAGCACAATAAATATATATAAACAGCGTTAAAGAGTGCAAAATATGAAAATCAAGTTCATACTCACCGCACTGTTGCTGACCGTCGCCACCGGCATTCACGCTCAAGATAAAGAACTGATGGCCCGCCACCAGCAACGCCTCGCCGCGCTGCTGGAACAGACCGCCACGGCCCCGACGGACAACGAGCGCTATCTGTCGTCGGAACAGGCTGTTGCCGAACTCTCGGCCGCCCTCGACGAGGAGGGGTCGGAACGCTGGCGATGGCAGCTGCCGCAGGTGGCCTCGGTGCTCACCTCGCCCGACGGCCAACTGCGCATTTTCACATGGGCTGTGGTGCGCGACAACGGCGAATTCGAGTGCTTCGGGGCAGTGCAGTTTTACAACCAGAAAGAAGAGGAATACCAATACCGGTTGCTCCACGACAAGAGCGAGGAAATAATGAACCGCGAGGAGAGCGTGCTCACTGCCGAAAATTGGTTCGGCGCTATATATCAAGACATTATACAGACATCACACGGAGGTCGCACCTACTACACGCTGCTTGGCTGGAACGGCGTCGACATGCTGACCGACCGACGCGTGATAGAGCCCGTCACGATGCGCGGCGGCGAGCCGCAATTCGGCGCCCCGCTCTTCCGGCGCGAGCGCAACCAGCGCCGCATCGTGCTGGAATACAGGGAGGGAGCGGCCGTGCAGCTGGCCTACGAAGACCAGTACGTCGAAGAAGTGACACGCGAACGCGTCAAGGTGAAAGGCACCAACCGCTACCGCACCGAAGAAAGCCGCAAAACCCACAAAGAGAGGATGATCATCTTCGACGAGGTGGAGCCGCAGGTGCCTGGCATGGAAGGCCTGTTCCAATATTACGTGCCCTCGGGGCTCGAGATGGCCTACGCATTTATCGACGGCAAATGGGAACTGCGCGGCGGAGCACAGGGAAGGCTGAAAGACAAGAAATTGAACAAATCATTCGAGCCACTGCCCAAATCCTCGCCAAGCTATAAGTTCTGAAAACCATGCTCAAAGACATACATACACCCGAAGAGCTCCGCAAACTTGACATAGAGCAACTCAAGCCGCTGGCCGACGAGTTGCGGACATACATCATAGACACCCTCTCGACGCACCCCGGCCATCTGGCTTCAAGCCTCGGGACGGTCGAGCTCACGATAGCGCTTCACTACGTTTTCAATACGCCCGACGACCGCCTGGTGTGGGATGTCGGCCATCAGGCATACGCCCATAAAATACTGACCGGCAGGGGAGAAGCGTTCTCCACAATACGCACCTACGGCGGCCTCAGCGGATTCCCGAAGATGAGCGAGAGCCCCTACGACGCATTCGGCACCGGACACAGTTCGACATCGCTCTCGGCCGCCCTCGGCATGGCCACCGCCTCGCGCCTGCAGGGCAACAACAGCCGCCACCACATCGCCGTCATCGGCGACGGCTCGATGACCGGCGGCGAAGCCTTTGAGGCACTGAACAACATAGGCGTGTCAAAAGCCAATATACTGGTGATACTCAACGACAACGGCATCTCAATCGACCGAGCCGTGGGCGGGCTGAGCAGCTACCTGACGCGCATGACCGCTTCGCGCGGCTACAACCGGCTGAAAGAACAGGTCTGGCACAGGCTCGACGGCACACACGGCGGCCGCCGCCACGACCACTCGCTCGGATTCTTCCAGCGCATGACCAGCACCGCAAAAACAGCCCTGCTCGGCGGCAGCAACCTCTTCGAATCGCTCGGGCTGCGCTATTTCGGACCCATCGACGGCCACGACATCGGCCAACTGGTAGATATGATGCAGCGGCTCAAGGAAATACCAGGACCGAAACTGCTCCACATCGTCACCAAAAAAGGCAAAGGACTGCGCATGGCCGAGAAAAACCCTGTGACATACCATGCCCCCGGACGCTACGATGCACATACAGGTCAGCAGCTGAAAGGGTCGTCAGAAGGGCAACCGCTTAAGTACCAAGACATCTTCGGCCACACAATCATCGAACTGGCCGAACAAAACCCCGCCATTGTAGGCATCACGCCGGCCATGCTCACAGGATGCTCGCTGAACATGATGAAGGAGGTGATGCCTGACCGCGTGTTCGATGTAGGCATCGCCGAACAACACGCCGTGACCTTCGCCGCAGGCCTGGCGGCTCAGGGCATGGTGCCGTTCTGCAACATATATTCGTCGTTCTCCCAGCGCGCCTACGACCAGATTATACACGACGTGGCTCTGCAGCACCTGCCGGTGGTACTATGCCTGGACCGTGCAGGACTCGTCGGCGACGACGGACCGACACACCACGGAGTGTTCGACCTCGCCGCGCTGCGCCCCATTCCCGGACTCACCATTGCAGCTCCGATGGACGACCACGAACTGCGAAACATAATGTACACCGCGCAGCTGCCTGGCAAAGGCCCGTTCGCCATACGCTACCCACGTGGAGCAAGCGTATTCACCGACTGGAAATCAGCATTTTGCGAAATCAAGATAGGGGAGGGTCGCATTGTCCGCAAAGGATCAGACGTGGCAATTCTAAGCCTTGGCCACCCAGGCAACGATGCACTTGCAGCAGCCGATGAGCTTGAGAAACAAGGCATCTCGGCAGCCGTGTACGATATGCGTTTCCTGAAACCAATGGACACCGCATTGCTCGACCAAGTGGCAGCTGCGGGATTCCGACGCATAGTGACCGTGGAAGACGGCATACGCCTGGGCGGATTCGGCGAAGCCGTGATGGAATATTTCGCCGAAAAACATCCGGCACAAGTCGACCGCATACGCATACTGGCCATTCCCGACGAGTTCGTGACACACGGCAGCGTCGCACAATTGAAGCATGACTGCAACATAGACAAAGACGCAATCATAGCCGCGGCCACAGCCTGAACAGCCGCCCCACATGGCATAAGCCATAAAACCAATATCGCGGTTATGTTAAGTAAGATATTTTGAAAGCCCCATTTGTTGGGGCTTTTTACTTTACTGCGACACCCTGGCCGAAACACTCAATCCACGAGGATTGCGTATTTGGACATAAGCGGCATCGGGCATTTGTTTAAGCGAAACTGAGAGAGTCTCGCCAAGTTTGGTTTCGTGGTTGTAGTTCAGTTCAAGCGTGAACGGTTTGTCCGTGTCGAAACCACACTCATCAAGGCAGTCGAAAATCAGACGGATATATTCCGAGTTGTTCACATGCTGCGTGTGATCGAGCATCGAATATACAGCCGTGCGCTGCATGACGATATCGGAATCATCCATTTGAGGCAGCGAGACCTTGTCGAGCTTTTTGTGGTCGGTGGCCTCCATATCCTCTATGTCGTAGCCATCTATGACATCGCCCAGGCGCAACACGCGACGGGTATTGATGTCAATCAACGGCCAATACGACGTTCCGGTCAGCAGGACCTCGCCTTCCTTGCCGGTCACTTTGTAATCACGGAAAGCAAAGAGACCGTCATTGCCGCGAGCCCACGTACTTAACATAATTCTCTCGAAAGCATCCGGACGACGATAGAAATTATACAGCGCACGGCTAATTACCCACGCGCGATTTTGTGCAAGCAGAGTTTTGAATCCAATACCCGTCGAATTGCCATGATACTCTGTAACTTCCTGACAGAGACGCACTGCAGCCCATATATGAAGCCTGTCGTTGGTATCGCACAGATATGATGGCGTGTCTATTTCTTGTCTGTAAACCATAACTACATTCTTTCCGGAACCTCGATTCCAAGTATGTTCATCGTGTTTTTCAAAGCATTGGCCACGCAAGAACACAGAGCGATGCGGAATGTTTTCTGATTCTCGTCGGACTCGCGCAATATCGGAGTGTCTTGGTAGAAGCTGTTGAATGCTTTTGCAAGTTCGTAAGCATAGTTTGCTACCATGGCCGGACTAAAGGCTGCGGCGGCCTGGCTGATGGTCTCGGGAAGAGAATGTAGTATTTTCACCACGTCGCGTTCTTTGTCGCCGAGACGGCAACCTTCCACAGCGAGAGCGCTCCCCTGCCCTGCCTTGCGCACAATGCTGCGGATTCTGGCATGGGTATACTGAATGAACGGGCCTGTGTTGCCGTTGAAATCAATGCTTTCGGCTGGATTGAAAAGCATGTTCTTCGTCGGGTCAACCTTGAGTATAAAGTATTTAAGCGCACCGAGGGCCAGGATATGGTAGAGATGTTTCTGCTCGTCGGCACCGAGTTCGTCGTTCTTGCCGTGTTCGCGGCTCATGGCTTCGGCGGTCTGTTCCATTTCGGTAATGAGATCGTCGGCATCCACAACCGTTCCTTCACGCGATTTCATCTTTCCGTTTGGCAATTCGACCATGCCATAGCTGAGGTGATAGACCTTGTCGGCCCACGGGAAGCCCAGCTTGCCGAGTATGAGTTTCAATACTTTGAAGTGGTAGTCCTGCTCGTTGCCGACGACATAGATGAGGCGTTCTGCCCCGAAGTCGTTGTGGCGCAGCTGGGCGGTGCCAAGGTCTTGGGTCATGTAGACGCTGGTGCCGTCGCTTCGCAGGAGCACTTTTTGGTCAAGACCGTCGGCGGTGAGGTCGCAACAGACCGCGCCATCGTCGCGGCGGTAGAACACACCCATGTCAAGGCCTTTTTGAACCAACTCTTTGCCCAGCAAATATGTCTGGCTTTCGTAGTATATTTTGTCGAAGCCTACACCAAGGCGGCTGTACGTTTCGTCAAAACCGGCATATACCCAACCGTTCATCTTCTCCCACAGGGCGCGGACCTCGGCGTCGCCTTCTTCCCAGCGTTTCAACATCTTCTGAGCCTCGACCATGAGCGGAGCTTCTTTCTTGGCAGATTCTTCGTCCATGCCCTTTTCGACAAGCTGTTTGATTTCGTCTTTGTAGTGTTTGTCGAACTCGACATAGTATTTACCAACAAGGTGGTCGCCTTTCATGCCTGTGCTCTCAGGTGTCTCTCCGTTGCCGAAACGCAGCCAGGCCAGCATACTTTTGCAGATGTGTATTCCGCGGTCATTGACGAGGTTCACCTTTTTGACATTTGCGCCATTGGCAGCCAAAAGCTGACTGACTGACCAGCCAAGAAGATTGTTTCGTATATGACCTAAATGCAATGGTTTGTTTGTGTTAGGACTGCTGTATTCAACCACTACAGGAGCTTCCGTTCCACGGGCATGAGCCATGCCGAAATCGGGATTTCCGAGATTGTCTGCCACAAATCTTAACCAGTACTCGTCAGCCACTTCAAAATTCAGGAAGCCTTTAATAACATTATAGCCGGACACATCGGGCATGATTTCCTTCACACGGGAACCGATTTCATTGGCCACGGCTTCCGGGCTTTTACGAGCCTGTTTCACATAAGGGAAGACAACGAGAGTATAGTCGCCCTTGAAATCACGACGTGTATCCTGGAGTTGAATGTCGGCAGACTGGATGTCGATGCCGTAAAGATCGCTCAGCGTCTGGCTGATTACTTGTGAAAGTCTGTCTGTTATAGTCATTTTCGATAATTTATTTCACTATATAAAGGAATGCAAAAATACGAAAATATATTAAATATTCATAAAAACTAATCAAAATGCTCTAAAAAAACACGCAACAGAGACATGAAGTTCATATAGTTACCCAACCCGCAGCCGTCACAGGTATCTGTCGGACTGTGATAGCCGCCATATGGGCCACCAAGCGTATATATAAAAATAGACGGACACTCGTCTGAAAAGAAATAGTGGTCGCTGTTCGGTGCATTGTCACGGCGACCGATTTTTTCTGCATAGCCTCGCTCGTCATTGATACGTTGAAGAAGGTCGACGCATGCGATTGTCGAGCGGTCATTGGCATTAACTACCATAAGACCTTCATCGCCCCCACAGAAAAGATCTATATTAATCAATAACTTCACCTTACTTAGATTAACAAGCGGATGTTCAACGAAATATCGAGAGCCAACAAGTCCAGCTTCCTCACCACCAAATATTAGGAATACATAAGTATAATGACCTCGTTGAAGGTTTGTCATGCGAGCCAGGTCGAGTATGGCTGCAGTACCGCTGGCATTGTCGTGCGCTCCCGGAAATAAAGTGTCGCCTGACATACCGAGATGATCGTAATGCGCAGTGAATACTATCATTGTATCGACGTCGCCCGGTATGTAGCCGCAGATATTTTGCGAACGATATCCTGCGCGGACAAACGGAGGGCGCGATGTGGTGTTGGGAAATCTGAAATATTGAAAGAAGTTTTTGCAGAGTGGTTTAACTCCGTTGGCTTGAAATTCGGCACGAATGTACTGTGCTGCGACCGAGTCTCCCCTATTCTGCATGCCTCGACCGAACATTTCGTCGCTTGTCAAATCGCGGATGATCCGGCGGGCATAAGTGCTATCCTGAGCATATCCAAACACTGTGAAAAGCACAAGAAAGGCTGTCAAAAACCAGGAAGATCTAACCATAAAGTGGGCAACATTAACATGAAACCAATGACAATCAATGCAAGAATGAATTTCCAAACCCATTTAAGCCATGTGCCATAAGGAATACGTGCGATGCCGAGGACACCGATCAGGACACCGCTTGTGGGCGTGAGCATATTTGTGAATCCGTCGCCGAACTGGAATGCGAGGACGGTGGTCTGACGCGAGATGTCTATCAAGTCGGCAAACTGTGTCATAATAGGCATAGTTAGGGCGGCTTTGGCGGAGCCGCTTGGCATGACGATATTAAGCAGAGTCTGGAAGACATACATGATGGCGAGCGAAGTGACCTCACCGGTTTTTGCGAGCGAGCGTGTCAGGCCATATAGCAGTGTGTCAATGATATGTCCATCCTTCAGGATAAATATTATACCGCTGGCCAGTCCAACGACAAGTGCAGCTGAGAGGATGTCTTTGCAGCCTGCGAGGAAAAGTTTGGCGATGTCGTCGGCCGACTGGCGATCGATAATACCGGCTATGATGCCCATAGCGAAAAAGAGGGCTGAAATTTCAGCTATATACCAATCGGCAGCAAGCACGCCGACAACGAGTGCAACAATGGTGACGAAAAGAAGCAGTAGTATGAGCTTGTGCCGAATGGTGAATGCCGACTGCTCGTTAGCCTCCACCCTACCACGCCAGTATTCATCGAGCTTGTAGACAGGGCTTGATTCAGGGTGTTTCTTAACGTGTGAGGCATACCACAGTACGAAAGCGATGCCAATGACAGTCAGCACCACCCAGCAGAACAGTCGGTATTCGACTCCAGAAAAGAGCGGCAATCCGGCAATACCTTGTGCAATTCCTATGGTGAATGGATTAAGCATAGCGCCGGCAAATCCTACATGGGCTGCCACATAGCACATGCATACGCCTACAATGGAATCGTAGCCCATCTGTATGGCCAGCGGTATGAACACAACCACAAATGCGATAGTCTCTTCGCTCATGCCGAACACAGCGCCAAAGAGGCTGAAGAGTATCATTACCAAAGTGATGATGATGTTGCCAACACCGAGTTTATCCACGAGTTTGTATCGACTGAGCCGCTGCACACGCCGCAGAAATGCCATGACGCCGACGTCGATGGCATGGCTATTGTTGAGAATCCAGAACGCGCCACCCACCATAAGTATGAATATAATGATGTCGGCCTTGTCGACGAAGCCGTTGAACAGAGCGCTAAACACTTGCCACGTTTGTGGCGCAGAGTCTACGCGATGGAACGAATCGTTCAGTACCACTTCGCGGCCGTCAACCGTCTGCCGCATGTATTCGCCTGACGGAACTATCCATGTTAGAACCGCCGCAAAGACAATCAGTGCAAATACAATGGTGAATGTGTGTGGTATGCGTTTCATTTGCTATTTCTTTCTGCGCAGGTTGCTGATATCAATGAACGATATGCGGCCTGGCCATATTTCCACGCCTACTGCTTCAGGCCAGTTGCCGTGGTTGCTGGTAGGTTGCCACTGCATCGCATGGTAATCGTATATTTTGCTGTCGAAGTCGAAGGCTTTGTCGCATCGGCTCTTGGTGATGAGCAATGTGTGGGTAGTGTCGGCATCGTGGCCGAAATATCCTTCGATAGTACCCGGTTCTCCTGGCTCGGCAAAAAGGCTGTCTGATGATTCTATGTTC
>JAFVWV010000007.1 GCA_017501495.1 Bacteroidales bacterium
GAGGTTGCTGAGGATGAAGATGATGACGATGAAGCCAAGGATGACGATATGACCGGCGGTCATATTGGCGAAGAGTCGGATCATCAGCACGATGGGCTTGGTGAAGACACCAACCAGCTCAACCACCGGCATCAGGGGAATACCTTGAGCCATGCCGGCACGCCGGGGGTGTTGAAGATATCGGTCCAATAATGCTTGTTGCCGCTGATGTTGGTGATGAGGAAGGTGATGACAGCAAGCGTGGCTGTGACGGCTATATTGCCCGTGATGTTGGCGCCTGCCGGGAAGAAAGGAATCAAGCCAAGGATGTTGCAGAAGAAGATGAAGAAGAAGAGCGTGAGCAGGTAAGGCAGATACTTCTCGTATTTAGCCGCGCCAATCATGGGCTTGGCTATGCTGTCGCGCACGAAGACCACCAGCATCTCGACGAGGCTCTGCAGGCCTTTGGGAGCCTGGTTGGGACGCTTCTTGTAGCCTGCACGGGCTATGAAGACGATGACCAGCAGCAGGACGACGGCAATCATGATGGCCGCCGAGGTCTTGGTGATGCTCAGGTCGAGGGGCTTGACGCCTGTAAGAGCGCCAGCCTCGTCCACACAGACAATCTCTTCCTTCTCGGCGCCGCCGCCCACGAGACGGTAGCCCTTGTAGTCGGCGTGGCCGTGGTGGAAGCGGCTGGACATGAAAACATCCAGATGGCCGTCGTTCCAGAGGATGACGGGCAGCGGGATGGCCACTGCATGTTCGGCACCGTCGGAGGACTTATAGTCGAACATGTGCCACGAATGGGCGTCGGTGACGTGCCCGATAATCATCGAGCCGGGGTCGAAAGCCTCACCGCCGTCGTCGGCACGCACCACCGCGGGCGCAAAAAGCATCATGGTCGCAAACAGGATACTGAACAGTCTTTTCATATTTTACTACTGTCTACTTTAACTACTTTAACTGCTGTCTACTTGACTACCTTCGTAGTGTTGTTGAAAATGTCGATTTGCACAGAGTCGAAGAGGCCGAGTTGGTTGATGTCTCGTTCACTTTCGATAGCGATGCCGGCAGCGGCATCGCGTAACGATTGGCGCACCAGACGTGCCAGCGCCGTCGGACGGTCTACGCCGCTTTTGTCGGCGTAGACCGTGAGTCGACGCATCTCACACTCGCTGAGTGTGACGGTGTATTTCTTAGCCCTGTGTGTCGACGCTTTGCTCATTCGAAGTACATGGTGTTGTTGAAGCGTGAGAGGATGTCGTTGCACTTCTTGGCAAGGGCTTCATCGCCAAGGGTGCGGCTGGCCATGTCGCCAAGGAGCGTCATATACTGCAGGTCGGCCTGCAGCGAACCGCGCACACCGGCGGCACGCTCGCCCTTATACTGCTCGAGGAAGGCAATCTCCTCGCTGTAGTACTTGTAGGCAGCCTGCCAAAGGTCGCGGGCTTCGGCCTCGCCATAGACCTTCTTGTAGAGGTCGACCACATCGACACGGGTGTTGCCGGTGACAATGTAGACGGCATAGACATCGATGGGGAAGTTGGGCGAGGGGAAGTGCTTACGCGCGAGGTCGAGCAGCTGGCGGGCCTTGTCGGCATTGCCTTTGTTCAACTCGTCGTAGGCCAGCATGGTCATCGACTGACGCTGCACGGTGCCCATATTGAGGCTTATCGGGTCGACGTAGATATCGGCAGCCAGATTGCCCCACTTCAGCGGCTCGCCGTCGGCACCATTGATAAAGTAGTCGGCGGTAGTCTCTGTGTAGCGGCCACCCTGACGCGGATAAGGTATGAGTTTGTGGTTCATGCCGTCCTGCACAGTGTAGCTGTAGATGGGCGTGAAGACATCGCGGATATAGCCGGGGTTCATGATGTTGATATCGCGCATGAACTTGTTGGTACCCAGTATGTCGAGTATCATCATCTCATGGCGGTAGAGGGTCGACTTGTTGATTTCCCAGCGGATCTCAGGGTTGACATAGGGGGCTATGTCGGCGGGTATTACGCCGGCCTCGACGAGGGCGGGTATGTCGAGGGTGATCTTGAAACGCTTGGTGGGGATGTACATCACGTTGCGGCCGTCGCCAGAGCGGACGGTGAAGCGGTCGGGATGGTCGCGCATCATGCCAAGCACATCTGTCACCTCAAGGTACTCGTTGCTGCGGTCCATGACGGCGAAGAAGTCCTTCCCGAGACCGTAGTATTCCTTGGGCAGCGTGAAGGGCAGCGCCTCACTTTCATAGAGCTTGTTGAAGAGCTGCTCCACATACCAATACATGCCGCTAAGGGTGTAGTTGAGGATGCGCACGTCGGTGCGAGTGCCCTCGACCTCCTGGGCATACCAGAGCGGGAAGGTGTCGTTGTCGCCGAAGGTGATGAGGACACCGTTCTTCTTGATGCTCTTAAGGTAGTTCTGCGCGAAGTCGCGTGCGGCGTATTTCTCCGAGCGGTCGTGGTCGTCCCAGTTCTCGGCGGCCATCAGGCAGGGCACACCTGCCATGCAGGCCACGAAGACCACCGGCAGCACCACCTTGTAGGCCTTCTCCTGGTTCTTCTTGAAGAGCTTGCTGAGCCATTCGGCCAAGGCCATGACGCCGAAGCCGATCCAGATGGCGTAGAAGCTGAACGAGCCCACAAAGGCGTAGTCGCGCTCGCGCGGCTGCTTGGGCGGCATATTCAGGTAGATGGCAATGGCCAAGCCGGTCATGAAGAACATGATGAAGACTATGAAGGCGTCTTTCGGATGCTTGCGGATGTGGTAGACAAGGCCTATCAAGCCAAGGAGCAGAGGCAGCATGTAGTAGCGGTTGCGGGCTTTGTTGTCCTGCATGGCCTCGGGCAGGTTGTCCTGCGGGCCGAGGCGGGCCTCGTCGATAAACTTGATGCCGCTTATCCAGTTGCCTTTCAGGTAGTCGCGCGTACCGTCGTCGTTGAAGTAGTGGCCCTGCTCGTCGTTCTGGCGACCGGCGAAGTTCCACATGAAGTAGCGCCAATACATCCAGCCCAGCTGGTAGCGGTTGAAGAAGGTGAGGTTCTGGCTCATCGAAGGCTTCTGGTCGCCATAGACCTTGCCAGCCCAATACTCGTAGAAACGGGGATGGTCGCGCTTGGTGTCGTCGCTCCACATACGCGGGAACACACCTGTGTGGTTGGCGCGATAGACAAACTTCTGGGCATGGGCGGCCACGATGTAGCGGTCCTTGCCTTTGGCGTCTTTGCCGCGGATATACTTGGTGTAGCCCTGCTCGGCGCTCACGGGGCCGCCGGCAGTGTAGTACTGACCGGAGAAGAGCGGCGTGTCGCCGTACTGCTCACGGCCGAGGTAGGCACGCATAGAGACGGCATCCTTCGGTGCGTTCTCGTTGAGCGGCGTATTGGTGTTGGCACGTATGACGAGGACGAAGAAGGTGCTGTAGCCTATCACCAGCATGGCAAAGCTCAGGATGGCGGCGTTGAAGATGGGTTTCTTCTTGCGCTGCGTGTACCAAAGGCCCCAAGCCACCAGGGCGGCAATGACCACAAAATAGAAGATGGTGCCGCTGTTGAACGGCAGACCGAGGGTGTTGACGAAGAAGACATCGACGGCGGAGTCGACATTGACGATGCCGGGGATGATGCCCCACAGGATGATACCCAGCAGGGCCACCGAGATGACTCCCGTCAGCAGGAAACCCTTCCACGTCGTCTTGGGCCACTTTTTGAAGTAGACCACATAGCAGATGGCGGGCAATGTCAGGAGGTTCAGCAGGTGGACGCCGATGGCGACGCCAACCAGCAGCGAGATGAGCACCAGCCAGCGCAGCGAACGCGGGTCGTCGCTCTGCTCTTCCCATTTCAGTATGGCCCAGAACACCAGGGCGGTGAAGAAGGAGCTCATGGCGTAGACCTCGCCCTCGACAGCCGAGAACCAGAAGGTGTCGCTGAACGTATAGGCGAGCGAGCCGACGATGCCGGCTCCGAACACGGCCCATGTCTTCCAGTCTTTGAGGCTGGGGTTCTTCGGGTCGGGCAGCAGGTGCTTGCCCAGCAGGGTGATGGCCCAGAAGAGGAAGAGTATGGTCAATCCGCTGCAGACAGCCGACATGACGTTGACGGCATGTGCGGCGGTCTCAGGGCTGCTGAACATCGAGAAAAGGCGCCCGATGAGCTGGAAGGTCGGTGCTCCCGGGGGGTGACCCACTTGAAGTTTGAAGGCGGTGCTGATGTACTCACCGCAGTCCCACCACGACGCCGTAGCTTCGGCGGTCATGATGTACACAGCACAGGCTATGATACCGATGATCCAGCCTATGATGTTGTTTGCAATGTGATACTGTTTCATATTTGAGTTAATGTTTGCTTTTTTCTCTAATCTCTCAGAATGGGCATCGTCATGCATCGGGCGCCGCCGCCGGCACGCGGCAGTTCGCTGCCGGGGAAGGCGGCCACAAACTTCTCGTACGAGTGCATGTCGACCCGTCCGCTGACGATGTCCTCGGCGTTGAGCACGGCAAATCCGGCCTTGTCGAGGGCGTCGATGGTGTGTGTGTTGCGGCGGTAGCCCATAATCTTGCCGTCGCCCAGCGAGAAGAAGTTGGCTCCGCTGTGCCATTGTTCGCGCAGCTGCACCCACGGGTCGCTGCCGCCGCCGATAACGGGCTCGATGTCCCAGCCGAGGCCGCGCAGACCCTCGACGATGTTGTTCACCTTGCGGTAGCTTATATTGCCGTTCTCGATGGAAATCAGCGTAGTGTCCTTGCCGGCAAAGAGGCCCGTCTTGTGCAGCATCGGCTCGAAGGCCATGCATTGGTGTTTGCCGAGGAAGGTGAAGACCATGTCGAGGTGGATGAACGACTCGGGCTTCTGCGGCAGTTCCTGCACAAGGATGTTGAAACGCTCGCGTTCCTTGGCGAAGGTCTGGGCCAGGTACTTGATACCCTTGACATTGGTGCGTATGCCCTGGCCGATGCAGAGCAGGTCGGGTCCGGCAATTTGCACGTCGCCGCCTTCGGTGCGTGCGTCGCGGTCCCAGGCCATGGCGTTCAGGGTGTCGACCTTGAAGAAGTGCCTGAATATGGCTTCGTAGATGAGGGTCTCGCGTTCGCGCACCTCGAAGCTCATCGAGTTGACAAGCACGCGGTTGTACACCGTGCTCGAAGCGTCGCGAGTGAAGAAGAGGTTGTAGAGCGGCTTGAGCAGGTAGCGGTCTTCGCTGACGCAGTCCCAGTGGGGGTCTTCGTAGCCCTCGACAAGCACGCGTGCCAGTTCGTCGGCCGGAAGCTCCATAAGTTCGTCGCTGAGGTCGTCGTCGCAGTTGTCCATATCGCAGCTCTCTTCCACGAGATGGCGGCGTATATCATTGTCTTTCAGTAGTTCTTCGAGGATATCCTCGACGTAGTACACATCGGTCCACTTTTCGAGCACACCGCTGAAGTTGGCGTACTCGTTGTCTACGATGGGTTTGTTCAGTATGTCGCTGTAGAGGGCGTGTGCGGCGTTAAGTGGAGTCATGCGTTCGATTTCCACACCGGGGCGGTGCAGCAGCACGGCTCGCAGACGTCCGGTCTCCGACGACACATCCACCTTGCAGGGCTTTATGTTTTTTCTGTCCATGATGTTATGTTACTATCTATCCTACAGCGGCTTCGCCGATTTAGGCCAGTCGCTGTGAAAATGCAAATATACAAAAAAGTTTACATTCGGCAATGACGTTTTTCACTTTTTTTCAACAAACAGGCGTTTTCCGTGCCTATCCGACCAGGGGTTATCCTGTTTTTTGCAGCCACCCGGACCCTCACCGGGAGCGCATATCAACGATACATCAACGATATATCAACGATATTTCGACGATTGCAATCGTTGAAATATCGTTGATATATCGTTGATGTATCGTTGATATGCGC
>JAFVWV010000064.1 GCA_017501495.1 Bacteroidales bacterium
ACAAGTATTGTCAGCGCTGCGAGTCTTTTCATTCTTTGATTGTGTTTTTACGTTTTATCGATTGGCTTAATAACGCGATGTGTTTTGTTTTATTTTATCGGACGATAATTTTTGTTGCGGATTGGTGCACTTGGCCGTCGGTGGTGGTCACGAGTATGCGGGCCATGTAGATGCCCGGACTTGTCTGGCTGAGGTCCCATCTGGCCGGCCCCACCACGAAGCTCCCGCTGCCGATGGAGGGCACAATGGTCTGTATCAGCGCGCCTTGCGGAGAGTATATGTGTAGTTCGGCATTGCTTATGGATGCCGGATTGTTTGTCTCGTAGTGGAATGTGGCCGCGTCGCTTGCCGGATTGGGCCATACGCTCAGTTCTGAGAAGTATGCCGTGTCTGGGCTGTGTACGGTGAAGCTGACTGTGGCCGTATTCGAGAAGCCCCAGATGTTCCATGCTTTGAGGGTCAGCGTGTGGCGGCCAGGGGCGATGCCGTCGAGGGTGTAGTGCACCGTGCCGCCCCGCGGATCGACGAGGTCGGCCTGGTAGAAGTCGTTGAGCACCAGCATTGAGCCCGCGCTGCCGTCGATGGTGGCTGTGATGTCGTGGCCGAGGCCGGAACCGAAAGCGTTGATGCCCACCGAGTCGCGCAGCACGGCCACCAGGGTGGGGTGTGTGTTGCAGATGCCGCCGTCGCGGAAGGCTGTGTCGCCCAGGTAGAGGTTTATCTCGGGGCGTACCTCGCTGATGGCTATCTCTTCGTTGAGCCCGCCCAGCATCAGGCGTCCGTAGCTGCCGGTGGCGTCTTCGCCGCCGGCGCTACGTGCGTAGTGGCTCAGTTTGGCGTAGTCGTATTGGTAGGCCACATCGCGCGGCACGGTGAATGTGTATTCGAATGTGCCGCCGTTTACTTTGCCGGCTCCTTTGTAGAGAATGCTTTTCTGCTGGCGGAAGCTGACTTCCGTGCCTGGGTTGTCGTTGGCCAGTGTGTGGCTTTCGCTTTCGCGGTCGAAGACGATGGGGTACACTGTGCCGTCGAAGTCGGGGAGCAGCTGTCCGGCGGCGTCGCGCACTTCGCCGCGCACTGTCACTTCGGAGAGCACTGTGGCCGTGTCGTCGACGCCTGCCTGCACCTCGCGGCCTCCGATGTGTGTCACCACCACCTGGTTGGCCGGGCGGCAGAGGCGCAGCCCGGGGTCGCCCAGCAGGCCGATGCTCAGCGAAACCATGGTTCTGTTTTTGGCCATCCGCAGGGCGTCGCCGATGGTGTTGTCTTTGTCGAGGGCGAACATTATCAGGTCGCTGTTGAAGCGCTCGTTGTGGCTGATGGGGCGCGAGGCGCTGATGACCGACACGGCGCCTCCGGCGGCCGTCAGGAAGGTTTCGGCGCCGCACTGCCCGTCGGGTATGTCGTGGTAGCCGTAGGAGCAGGTGCTGGTGACAAAGAGCGGCAGCCGGCCGATGTTGGTGTAGGCCTCCACGTCGGTGGGCTCTATGTATCGCTCGGTGCCTATGTATTTTATGGAGCCGTGGCCGATGTAGTTGAGCAGCAGGCATCCGTAGTTCATCCTTTGGCGCAGGGCATTGTTGAGGTCGGGGTAGTAGGAGCCTATTGCGCCGCTCTGCTGGCGGAAGGCGTCGGCGTAGAGGCGTTCGATGTTCAGTTCCGGACAGGCGGCTTTGATGCGTTCGGCCACCACCTCTGACGAATGGGCAAAGAGGGTGTCGCCTGTGCGCGAGGGGTCGGCGTCGTCGGCCAGCAGGGCCACATAGTTGCGCCAATCGCCGCGCTCGGTGCTGTCTGCCAGGTCGCTGCGCATCATATAGCCCTCGATTTTGTCCACCATGTGAGTGGCTTCGGCGAGGCTGCGGGCCGGCAGGCGCCCGACGCCGATGTCCGTCGTCTGGGCCGGTGCCCCGCTTTCGTGGTCGTCGAGGTAGGCCAGCATGTCGTCGCTGCAGTAGGAGAGGCCTTCGTCGTCGAACGAGTGCACGGTCTCGTAGGTGGCCACCGTCGGCAGGCCGAGGCCGAGCAGGTCGCGGTTGTCGTAGGTGCCTTTGCCCATCAGCAGCAGGTAGCGCGGCGGCGCGTCGGGGTGGCGACGGCGCATGCTGCGCATGAAGGTGCGTATGGCGATTGGGTCTTGTTTGCCCGATGAAAATTCGTTGTACACCTCGCGGTCGCTGACCACGAGTGTCGTCATACCGTCGACCACGGCGTGCAGTCCGGCTATCCGCTCGGCTTGCGCCAGCAGGGTGGGGTGGCTCACGACGATGTATTCAGCCGCGCTGGCGCCCAGCAGGTTCTGGGGCTCCACGGCGGACACTCCGGCCGGCGCCATCAGCGACGCTTCGTTCCAAAGGGCGTAGCAGCGGGCCTCGGTGGTGCTGTCGGTCCACGTCCGGCCGCTGAGTGTCATCTCGCGCTCGGCTCCGCTGTGGGTGACGTCCCACACACGCATCGCCGCGCTGCCGCCGGCGCTGAAGGCTGCGCTGCCGCCGCCGAGGTGCTGGTCGTTGCGCGCCAGCAGTTGGCCGCCGTTGTAGCCCATGCCCGTGTGGCCGCTCAGCTCGATGTAGTCCAGATAGCCCTCGGCTGAAGCCTCGCCGGGGGTGAAGCCCAGGGTGAAGGTGAGGCTCGATGCCGAACCGCCGACGGCCTCGAGCACGGTGGTGTACACCGTGTTGGGTGCTATGGGGTGTGTGCGGTTGAGGCCTGTCGTGGCCATGCTGAAGGTGCCCGTGGCTGTGCTCTTGCAGGCCAGCGCATAGCGCAGCCGCAGGTCGGTCGCCGACGAGGGAAGCGTCAGTGTCACGGTGCGTTGCCCTATGGCCGAGGTGAATTTCTCGCCCATCCAGAGTTGACCGCTGCTGTAGATGTTCACCAGGTCGTTGTTGTGTGTCGCCACGGCGGTGTATGTCGTTATCGTTGTGTCTGTTGTGGTCATGTTTCCGGCTGTTGCCACGCGCCGAGCCTCTGGGGCCGAGGCCGATATGTAGTAGTGGTTGGCCGAGGCGTAGGCGTGGCGCTGCATCTCCCAGCGCAGGTCGTCGTTGTTGTAGCGCCAGGCGTCGCATCCTTCGCCGAAGAAGACCACCTTGTCGGTGGCGTCGAACAGGCCGTTGCCGTTTTTGTCGATGACGGTGCTCGCCACGGGCTGCAACCCGTCGGTCGGCACTGCGGCGTTGCTGAGCGGCAGCTGTGTGCCTGCTGCACCGTAGACTCCTATGGCGCTGATGCTTGCACCCTGCAGGGCCGGCACCTCGGCCGTCGTGACGGCATACATGCCCGTCTCCCTGACCGTCAGCCGCCACCAATCGCCATCCGCCAGCACCGACGCTTCCTGCGCTTTCGGCATGCCGCCGCCGAGCGTCAGGGCCAGTATCGCTATGATTGCTCGTTTTGTCATCGTATCCATTGTTGCAAATTACATGCCAACTGCCGACTTTAACGGAAGGGTGCCTTTTTTATTGTCTGCCGCTTCTAAAAAAATGTCGCGCCCTCACCCATGCCTGTTTCGGCAAATCTCGTTGTGGAACAGCCGGTTTTTTGTTAAATTAACCTATCCGCTTCCTATCCCAGAGCGCATATCAACGATACATCAACGATATATCAACGATATTTCAACGATTGCAATCGTTGAAATATCGTTGATATATCGTTGATGTATCGTTGATATGCGCTACCGGTAGGCAGGTGGAGCGCTTTTTTTGCATGCCGACATAATAATTTTTGCTTGTCGTCGTTTCGTTTGGTGTATTGTCGCCGATACGGCGACGCCAGTGGTTTTATGAATATCGAATTGTCAGGACATTACGGCTACCGCCGCATCGTGCGTTCGGTGCTGCCCAGTATCGCCATGGTGCTCATCACGTCGGTCTACAGCATCGTCGATGGGTTCTTTGTGGCCAACTTTGCAGGCAAGACCGGTTTCGCCGCCATCAACCTCATGTGGCCGGCCATGATGATCATCGGCTCGCTGGGCCTGATGGTCGGCAGCGGCGGCGCGGCCCTGACGGCCAAGCTCAAAGGCGAAGGCTATCCGAAAAAGGCCGACCGTGTTTTCACCATGCTCGTGCGCTTCACCCTTTCGATGGGTGTGGCTCTGGCAGCCCTTATGGCTCTCGGGGCTCCGCTCGCGGCCCGTTGGCTCGGCGCCGACGACGAGATGATGTCCGAGTGCGTCCTCTACACCCGCCTCTGCATGATCGGCATGCCCGCC
>JAFVWV010000065.1 GCA_017501495.1 Bacteroidales bacterium
GATATTTCAACGATTGCAATCGTTGAAATATCGTTGATATATCGTTGATGTATCGTTGATATGCACTACCGGTACGGTCCAGGATGCGGTCCAAAGAGTGAGTATTGTGCCTTAGATGCTTGATGGTCAAGTGTTTCGTGGAAGACTCACCAAAAATGGTTATTTTTTTTGTTAAAAAATGACAACATATCGTTTTTATTTCGTATATTTGTCCCGTCGTACGCAGATTTGAATTTGCGTATTGATTTGATAATTAGTAGCAAACAATAATATTAATCCTAAAAAAAGTCACATTCTATGACAAAAGTTAAATCTCTGGCAGACCTGAAAGCCATGCGCGAAAAGCTGCAGTCGAACCTCGACGTGCGCGAGAAGGCTGAGCACCCTGAAAGCCTGGTGCAGATCAAGGTCGCTATGGCCACTTGCGGTATCGCCGCCGGTGCCAAGCAGGTTATGGAACACATGATGCAGAAGGCCGACGAGCTCCACATTCCCGCCGTCTTCACGCAGACCGGCTGCATGGGCTATTGCCATGCCGAACCCACCCTCGAGGTTCGCGTGCCTGGCAAAGACCCCATCGTCTTCGGCCACGTCGACAACAACCGCGCCGACGAGATCCTGACCAAATATGTCCAGCAGGGCGAACTGGTCGAGGGTATCATCCCCGTGAACTACGAAACGATAGATAAATAAAAATTGAATTTTGAAGGTTGAATTTTGAAGGGCTCCGCAGTACAAGGTTGACCGTCAAAATTCAAGATTCATAATTCAAAATTCAAAATTGAACAACATGGCAAAATACAAAATGCATATCCTGATCTGCGGCGGTACCGGATGTAAGTCCAGCAACAGCCTCCAGATCATCGACAATTTCCATAAGATTCTCGCCGAGAAAGGCCTGGCCGACGACGTGCAGGTCATCAAGACCGGCTGCTTCGGCTTCTGCGAGAAGGGCCCCATCGTGAAGATTATGCCCGACAACACGTTCTACACCCAGGTGAAGCCCGAGGACGTGGAGCGCATCGTCAACGAGCACATCATCAAGGGCCGTAAGGTTCCCGAGCTGCTCTACACCAACCCCGAGAACAAGGAGCACGTCAGCGACTCCAAGCACATGGACTTCTACCGCAAGCAGATCCGTATCGCCCTGCGCAACTGCGGCTTTGTGGATCCCGAGAACATCGAGGAGAGCATCTCCCGTGGCGGCTACGAGGCCCTGGCCAAGTGCCTCACCGAGATGACCCCGCAGCAGGTCATCGACGAGATCACCAAGTCCGGCCTCCGCGGCCGTGGCGGCGCCGGCTTCCCCACCGGCGTCAAGTGGGGTCTCTGCGCCAAGAACCAGGCCGACCAGAAGTACATCATCTGCAACGCCGACGAGGGCGACCCCGGTGCCTTCATGGATCGTTCCATCCTCGAGGGTGACCCCAACAGCATCGTCGAAGCAATGGCCATCGGTGGCTACGCCATCGGCGCCAGCAAGGGCCTCGTGTACATCCGTGCCGAGTATCCTCTGGCCATCGACCGTCTGAAGATCGCCATCAGCCAGGCCCGCGAGTATGGCCTCCTCGGTGAGGACATCCTCGGCACTGGCTTCAACTTCGACATCGAGCTCCGCTACGGTGCCGGTGCTTTCGTCTGTGGCGAAGAGACCGCCCTTATCCACTCCATGGAAGGCAAGCGCGGCGAGCCCACCCTGAAGCCCCCGTTCCCCGCTGTGCGCGGCTATATGGACAAGCCCTCGAACGTGAACAACGTCGAGACCCTGGCCAACATCCCCGTCATCATCACCAAGGGCGCAGACTGGTTCCGCACCATCGGCACCGAGAAGAGCCCCGGAACGAAGGTGTTCGCCCTGGCTGGCCAGATTAACAACGTGGGTCTTATCGAGGTCCCGATGGGCATCACCCTGCGTGAGATTATCTACGAGATTGGCGGTGGCATCAAGGACGGCCGCGAGTTCAAGGCCGTGCAGACCGGTGGCCCCTCCGGCGGCTGCCTCACTGCCAAGCACCTCGACACCGAAATCGACTACGACAGCCTCGTGGCTGCCGGCTCGATGATGGGCTCCGGCGGTATGGTCGTCATGGACGAGACCTCTTGCATGCCTGCTATCGCCAAGTTCTATCTGGAGTTCACCTGCGAGGAGAGCTGCGGTAAGTGCAGCCCCTGCCGCATCGGTAACAAGCGCCTCTGCGAACTTCTCGAGAAGATCACCAACGGCACCGGTACGATGGACGACCTCTACGCCCTGCGCAACCTGGCCGCCGTCATCAAGGACAGCGCCCTCTGCGGCCTCGGCCAGACCTCGCCGAACCCCGTCCTCTCCACCCTCGACAACTTCTGGGATGAGTATGTGGAGCACGTCGTGGACAAGAAGTGCCGCGCCGGCGTCTGCAAGAAACTCATGCAGTATGTCATCGATCCCGAGAAGTGCATCGGTTGCGGCAAGTGCGCCAAGAACTGCCCCGCCGAGACCATCACCCGCACCGACTACATCGCTCCCGGCCACAAGCTGGCTTCGATGGTCATCGGTCAGGACAAGTGCGTCAAGTGCGGTGCCTGCTACCAGAACTGTAAGTTTGGTGCCATCTCGATTAAATAAAATAATGTTGAATGTGTAAGTGTGTGAATTCGTAAATTCGTGAGTCGGGCTACGACTGACACATTAACGAATTAGCACATTAACGAATTATTAAAGAAATGATCAACGTAACGATAGATAACAAAGCGATCCAGGTCCCCGAAGGCACCACCATCCTGAAAGCTGCCCGCATGGCCGGTATCGACATCCCGACGCTCTGCTACTTCGAGCTCGACGGAATGAAATTTGAGAACAAACCTGGCGGATGCCGCGTCTGCATGGTCGAAGTGACCAAGGACTTCAACGGCAAGCCCCGCCGCAACCTGGCTCCCGCCTGCGCCACCGACTGCGTGGAAGGCATGGAGGTGCTCACCGCCTCGCCCCGCGCCCTCAACGCCCGCAAGACCGTCCTCGAGCTGATCCTCAGCGACCACCCGAACGACTGCCTCCAGTGCGAGAAGAGCGGCGACTGCGAGCTGCAGAGCCTCGCCGTCCGCATGGGCATCCGCGAGATCCCCTTCAAGGGCGAGCAGAGCCACTATGAGAAAGACACCACCCTCAGCGTCTACCGCGACATGGACAAGTGCGTCTACTGCCGCCGCTGCGAGGAGATGTGCAACAAGTTCCAGAGCGTGGGCGCCCTGAGCGGCGTCAACCGCGGCTTCCCCTCGGTGGTGGCTCCCGCCTTCGAGCAGAAGCTCGGCGACAGCTCGTGCGTCAACTGCGGCCAGTGCGTCCAGGTGTGCCCCGTGGGTGCACTCACCCTCGTCGACAACATCAACGACGTGCGTCGCGCCCTCGCCGACCCCACCAAGAAGGTCGTCGTGCAGACCGCTCCCGCCGTCCGCGTCGCCCTCGGCGAAGAGTTCGGCATGGAGCCCGGCACCATCGTCACCGGCAAGATGGCCGCTGCCCTGCGCCGTCTCGGCTTCGACTATGTCTTCGACACCGACTGGAGCGCCGACCTCACCATCATGGAGGAAGGCACCGAGCTCCTCGGCCGCGTGAAGAAGCTCCTCGCTGGCGACAAGGATGTCAAGATGCCTATGTTCACCAGCTGCTGCCCCGCCTGGGTCACCTTCTACGAGAAGAACTTCCCCGACCTGCTCGGCCATCCCTCGACCGCCAAGTCGCCCCAGGGCATGTTCGGCGCCGTCACCAAGAACTACTTCGCCCCGAAGATCGGCATGAAGCGCGAGGACGTCGTCTGCGTGTCCATCATGCCCTGCCTGGCCAAGAAGAGCGAGTGCGCCCGTCCGGAGCTCGGCAACGGCACCGACCAGGATGTCAACTTCAGCCTCACCACCCGTGAGCTGGCCCACATGCTCAAGCAGAGCAATATCGACCTCAACAGCCTGCCCGAAGAGGACTTCGACAATCCTCTCGGCCAGTCGACCGGTGCCGCCGTCATCTTCGGCGCCACTGGCGGCGTGATGGAGGCTGCCCTCCGTACCGCCTACGAGGTGCACACCGGCAAGACCCTCCCGAAGATCGACTTCGAGGAGTGCCGCGGCATCTTCGGCGACAGCGTGCGCGAGGCCACCGTCGACTTCGACGGCCTGCCCGTGAAGATCGCCATCTGCTACGGTCTCTCGAATGCCCGCAAGCTCATGGAAGAGGTCCGCGACGGCAACCCCAACGGCTACCACTTCATCGAGGTCATGGCCTGCCCGGGCGGCTGCATCGGCGGCGCCGGCCAGCCCTACCACCACGGCAAGAGCGACATCATCAAGAAGCGCATGGACGCCATCTACCGCGAGGACGCTGGCAAGCCCATCCGCAAGAGCCACGAGAACCCCGACATCATCGCCATCTACAAGGAGTACTACGGTGAACCCTGCGGCCACCTCAGCCACGAGCAGCTCCACACCCACTACTTCGACAAGAGCGACAAACTGGAAGTAACGAAATAAATGTTTAATGTGTGAATGTGTTAATGAGTGAATTCGTGAGTAGTGCTGCGCAAGCCACTAACACATTAACGCATTAACACATTCACTAATTCAAAAAGATATGGCTAACGTAAAAATTTCTGAAGAGAAAATAAACATTATCAAAGACATCTGCAAGAGCTTTGGTAACAACAGCGGCGAGGTCATCAACGTGTTGCACCAGGTGCAGGGCAAGTTCGGCTACCTGCCCGCCGAGGTGCAGGAAGTCGTAGCCCACGAGCTGAACATGCCTGTGGCCAAGGTCTACGGCATCGTCTCCTTCTACAGCTTCTTCACCATGGAGCCCAAGGGCGAGCATCCCATCGATGTCTGCCTCGGCACGGCTTGCTACGTGCGCGGCGCCGAGAAGGTGCTGGATGCCTTCCAGCGCGAGCTGAACGTCCAGGTGGGCAAGTGCACCGCCGACGGCAAGTTCAGCCTCAACACCCTCCGTTGCGTGGGTGCTTGCGGTCTGGCCCCCGTGGCCATGATCGGCGAGAAGGTCTACGGCCGCCTCACCCCCGACAAGGTTCCCGGCATCATCGCCGAGTACAAATAAAACCGGGTACGCAGGCGTCCCGCCTGCATCAACACAGAAGAGGGCACCCTTTCGGGCGCCCTCTTTAATTATTTATCCCAAAAGCACTTCTAGCGGCACGCTGCTGTCCATCAGGCCGATGCGGGTATCTGTGGCGTGTTTGTTCACTCCCGTATAGGCCAACGAGGCATCCTCGTAGCGGCGGAATTTTAGGATGGCGTCGTTCATCTGGGCGCGGTTGAAGACGCCGATGCGCAGCAGCAGGTCGAAGTCGTCGATGGTGAGGCCTGTGACGCGTTCAAAGAGACTTGGCTCCAGCTTGCGGATGACGTCTTCGAGGCTCTCCTCGCGGTAGTCGGTGAGGTACATGAAGATGGGTATGCGCGTGGCGAACTTCATCAGTTTCTCCTGCACCTCGCGCCGCTTGCTGCGGTATTCCTTCTCCTCGGCGGTCAGCTCCTTTTTCTTCTTGGGGTCGTCGCCGGCCTCGCGCTTCAGTTTCTTGATCCGCTCCGCGCGGTTGACGATGTTCTCAATGATGTCGCTACCCAGTGCGCGGAAGCCTTCGATCTTCATAATGGTGGCCATCGCCTCGGGACTGTCGAGCACCCGCTGCAGGGTAGCGTTGTCCACATTGACCAGCTGGGCGCTGTTCCATCGGCGCGCCAGCAGCGTACCGCTGGTGCCGTTGTCCACAAAGTCGAGTATCTCGGTGGCGTTCACCCGTTTCATGGAGCTGCCGTCGAACTGGAGTATGGGCAGGAAGTTGATGAAGTCGTTCACCTTGTCGGTGATGCGACGGTTGCTGTCTATGTCCAGCTGGTTGGCGTAGGTCACCACCTCGCGCAGGGCGCGGTTGGGGGCGAAGTCGAAGACATAGCAGGTAGGTTTCAAGATGGTCTTCTTCGTCGGGTCGTCCTTGTCGGTCGTCGTCCACGGGCTCTGCACACGGAAGGCCGTCTGGAAGTAGGTCTCCGGGCTCTTGCAGTTGCGCAACATCAGCAGACCGCCCAGCGGACGCAGGGTGACGCCGGTGGTCAGTTTGCCGCAGGTGAGGATGATGGTGCGCGTCGTCAGCGGGTTGTCGCCCATAGCTTCGCGCACAGGCCCGAGGGCGTCAATGCCGATACCGGCCTTCGTGCCGCTGCAGTTGATAATCTGGTAGGTTTGGTAGAATCCGTTGGCCGGACGGCGCAGCAGCGCCTCCATTGCGTCGCACGAGGCCACGTTAGGCAGGAACCACATCGTATGGGCGCAAAGGTCGAGCAAGCGCGTGTCTTCGAAGGGCAGCGGAGGGTGCTCGTTCAGGGGCGAGCTGCTATCGCCATAGATGGGAGTCTTGCCGCGGATGATGTCGAGCCACTTCTGCACCGCCTTCTCGTGGACGAAGTGCGCCGACGGCTCTCCCCCTCCCCGAGGGGGAGTCCCACGAAGTGGGGAGGGGGTGCGCTCCGCCCGGAAGAACTCGTTGAGGTCGAAGCCGTCCATATCCCACTGCTCTATCATCGCGCCGAGGTCCTGCGGCATCTGGTAGGTCATCATCACCATCGTCGGCATCTCCTCGTATGGATTATATGTTGTCCCACCATTTTCAATTTTTAATTTTGAATTTTCAATTTTTGCTGCCTGCTCGTCCTGATAGGTCCAGTTGAATATCTGGTTCTCCATAAACTCGCCCGTGGCGAGGGCGCGGAAAGGGGTGCCGCTGAGGTATAGGAAGTGACGGCCTGTGATGGGGATGTCCTCGTCGTCCCATGCGCGGCCACTCTCCACGTCGATGCCACTCTCGCGCATCACCTCGTCCTCTTCCGTCTGACGGTTCTTGGCCTCGCTGTCGCCGAGGTCGAGCAGACTCTTGGCATTGTCGTTCCAGGCGCCGAAATGGTATTCGTCCAGCACGATTAAGTCCCAGTCGATGCTGTGTACCCACTCGTTCTTGGGCTTAATGTTGCCGTATTTATCACGGCCAAGATAGTCTTGGAATGACCCGAATACCACCAGGGGGAATTTCGAATTCTGAATGTTGAATTTTGAACCTTCGTAATTCAACTTTCGAAGTTCAGAATTAGAAAAATACCGCCAGCCCTCGAAGTCGCGGTGGCGCAGCAGGTCGTCGCGCCACGAGTCCTCGACGGCGGGCTTGAAGGTGAGCACCAATATCCGCTTGGCACCCATCTTCTTTGCCAGCTGGTAGGTGGCAAATGTCTTGCCGAAGCGCATCTTGGCGTTCCATAGGTAGTGGCTCGGGCGGTCTGGCTCTTCCTTGTCCATCTGGGCGAAATAGTTCGCCGTGTCTTTCACCGCCTTCTCCTGCTCGGGACGCATCTTGTGGTCGAGGTCGCGCACCGTCTCGATGTGCGTATCGCGATGGCGCACCGCCACGTATGCAGCCTTGGCCTCGCGCAGCGAGCAGCGGCACCACTCGCCTATCAGTTCCTTGCCCATGCGGCGCAGCACCTCGTGCAGGTCGTGGTCGCTGAAGCTCTCGCCGCTGCCGTCGGCATAGAAGGCGTTGTCGTGCCACAGCAGGTGGTAGGTCTTGTGCGGCTCCGTGATGGGGTGTTGCTCGTCGATGCGCCGGCGCACATCGGCCCGCGTCGTCTGCCCAATTTTTATCCATCCGGGAAACGACGTGTCGTCATACATATAAATCTGCGGCACCGCACGCCGCATAGTGGGTAGTATTTGTTCGTTGGTCTGCATAATATGTCAGTTTGTCCGTTATCATTTCAAACAGACGCCCTTATGCAGAAATAAATGAAAATAAAGAAGAGATGGTGGCTATCGGTAATTCAAGCTGTGGACTGCATCGTGAACGACGATTATCATTTCGCCACGGACATCGAGTGTTATTTCGTATGCGAAATGGAAATCCTCGCAGATAAATTCCTGCCAGTCGTTATCAACCCATTCCTGTTTAAGTCTAGCTTTTGAGAAAATGGTGGCATAGTCGGCAAGAGACTCCAATCCGTCGTAAAGACGATTCTTCTTGCGTTCTACTGTCTCATAGCTAAGGGTGTGCCAATGTTTCAAAATAGAGGCATCGTAGAATGCATCTATTGCTTGGTCAACACGCTTCTCGATGATTATCCTCATGCCTCAGGATGATAGAAGTTGTAAATCTTCTCAGTCAGTCTGCGGCGAGATTCTTCAAGAGGTATGCAGCGTGCAATCTCCTCATCGGAAATAACACGATAAGCCTTTCTTGCGGCAATGCCATACTCTGCTGCAGGCTCATTGACGCTCTGTATTTCAGGCTCGTTGTTGTCATATTTGCGTACCATACTTGCTATTATTTGTGATTGCAAAAATATACAAAATTTTGCACATGGCCAAATTTCTCCTCATTTTCATTATTTCAAAGAGCGCTCTGTTATTGTTTTTTTGCCGAGTCTTTCCCCTCGGCGTGGGTTCTTTGTGGGTTCTATGTGGGTTCTACGATCCTTCGACGGTCCTTCGGCGATCCTTCGACGAAATTAGGAAAAACAGTTCCTCATTCCATCGGGTGGATCATACTTTCTATAAAGGCAATCTCGTCCTCCGTTAGGCCGTATTTCTTGTACAGCATCTCGTCCGTCCACGGGTGGGAGAAGTCTTGGAGGGGGACGAATTGGTAAACATCCCTAGCGGCATCTTGAGTCTTTTTCTTTACAGAAACCAAATATCTAAAGAAGCATGTGCGTATGTATGATATAATATTCATACATTGCTCCTTACTATAATTATGTCTCTGTGGGTCATACCCAATGCAAAGGTATGTGTATGAACAAACACTATTTGGTTCACTATAAAAAGGATTGCCTAATATTATTGAATCCGTTCCCGATCCACCTGCTTTGGGAATAAATACTTTATGTAACGGCAATGTTCCAATGTTCTTTGGTACATCGCTTTCCTTTATCCACCCATATCCACAGCTTTCAAGTTTACGATTCACATATAATTTTACCTTGTGACTTTTATCTTGCTCAACACTATACCCTTTCCAATTTGATCCCAACACATCATCCCTATCAAAGAAATGCTTTGGACTAACTGCACTTGAAAATGAATTATTCAAAAAATATTTTCCCTCTACTGATACAACTTTCTGAAGAATACTTATTGCCATAGCATCCCTAATTACCACCCCAGCACCAACCATATCTAAATAATCGTTTCTCTCAACCACTATTTCATTTTGATGTAGAACATACCTACACTTTCCTTCATACTTTTCGCTGTATAGAAAGTAATTCACACCACCTTTTATTTCCACACCGGCAAAACATTGTGTAGAATCAAGATAGTCATGCAACTCCACAATATGATTTCCTTTAACCATTTTATCAACCCAATCGTCAGATATTCCCTGTCCTGTTCGTGTCATCCATCGGCTTGGAACAATCATTATCAAATATTGAGGATGTATTGCAATAGCTTGGTCAATAAACATTGGGTATATGGCAGAGGCAAAAGCACCATTATTAGTTGTTTTATCCGTCGCTTTGCTTAATTGGTACGGCGGGTTACCTATGATTACGTCGAATTGCATATCTTTATGGAATATTTCTTTGATTGACTTGTGGATAAAGGGATAGGCGTAGGTCTCGTGGCTGTCGGTGCGGAGATACTCGCCTTTGCTGGCACCGCAGTGTTCACAACGGCCTTGCGCGTTCCAAGTGTGGTGGCAGCGGTCGTAGCGTAGGTTGCCTTGCTGGTCGCGGAAGGCGGTGCTGACGCTGTACTCGCCGTTGGCCTGTTTGGAGCAGTAGAGTGTCCGGCGGCTCATCTCGGCGGTGAGGTCGGTACAGGCGATGCCGAAGACCTGTCGGGCCATAATGTGGTCGATGCGCTGCTGTAGGTCGGGTATCTGCTCTTCGAGGCCAGCCAGCAGCCGTTTGGCAATCTCGCGCAGGAAGACGCCACTCTTCGCACAGGGGTCAAGGAAGCAAGTCTTCGAACTGCGGAACAACTCCTGCGGCAGCAGATCGAGCATCCTGTTGGCCAGCTCCGGCGAAGTAAAGACCTCATCACTGCTCAGATTGGCCAAGCAGTTCAATATGTCCGGTGAATAATCTTGTTTCATTTCGTTATATCTTTTATGTTCTCCTGCTCGCACTACGTGCTCACGAAATCTTGTAAATCTCGTAGATTTATTCCGCCTGCGGCGGTTACGCGAAGCGCATTAATTTACAAGATTTACTAGATTTCTGCCCGCAGGGCAAGGAGTATTGATTAATCGCCATATCTAAAGAGTTGAGTGTAATGCATCGGAGGATACGAGCGCACAGGTTCGTCGAAGTTCTGCGCCTCGCCCTGCTCATCGAAGAGAGAATACTGATGTGTCTGGTTGACAAGGAAATCAAACTGGAAATCACGCCGCGAGAACTGCATGCTGCCCGCGATAGGTGTCCATTCGCAGAAGGTAATCGGTTTGCCGTCCGCAGTGCGATACGTCAGTGCATCCCCGCAGACAATGTTCTTCTGCAGCATATATTTGAGCGACTTGAGGTAACTCGACTCTCCCCCTAAGTTAGGGGGAGTACCCCGAAGGGGGGAGGGGGTATGTAATGAACGGGAATATGTGTCAATCACCTCGCAATACAGCCTCTCCCGACAAGCCGCCGCATTGTCCTCCAACAGCTCGATACCATAGCACGCCCCAACGGCGATAAGACTATTAAACTCCCATTCCGTCGAAGACTTTACAGAAGAAAGTAGTGAAAGTTTGCGGCGCAGAATCTCGATAAGGAAATTCCCGTCGCCACAGGCGGGCTCGAGGAAGCGGCTGTCGAGCCGGAACGACTCATCGCGCACCAAGTCGAGCATAGCGTTCACCTCGCGCGGATTGGTGAACACCTCGCCGTGTTGAGCCACCCGCTGGCGGCTCTTAATCTGTTTTGTGTTTTCGTTTGTTGCTGGCATAAGAAAATCGTGGAACTTTGCTTATGCCCTCTTAGGTGTTCCACGACCTGCCAGCAACTAAGTAAAGCCCACGATATTCTCGTGAGCGTTTACCGCTTTACTGTTGCTGACCTTGATATGTGGAACTTCAGAGGGCAGGTTAGAGCGAAAACGCTTTATAATATGTTATTTATCTTCTATTTTCTTCTTTCGATATGTTATCTGTTTTAGTTGTTATTTCGTTTGCAAAGATACTGTTTTTTTTCTAATAGCAAAAAATTTTGAAATTAAGAGTTGTTATTGGTGCCGTATTGCGTTGATGGTATTATAATCAATCTTAATTATTTTATTCCCTGTTTATCTAAGGTAATAAGGTTTTGATAAACCTCATCAAACCATCTTGTCTTCTTCAATTCATAGCCTTTCTTTCGTGCCTCCTGAAACAAGTACTTATTAAATGGAAATATTTGATTCTGTTCTTTTTGCTTTTTAAATTCCATATATGAGTTGATTAAGTTTGCCAGTTTTAACTTATCGTCTGCAAAAAAATTCTCCAACATCATTAAAAGTTCAATATTGATCATGACTAAATCCTTCATTACATAATCTTTCGCATAATTATTACTACGTATGATTTTTTTATACTCTATGTTTAACAAATAACTTGGCCCCTCTACATCGAAACTATCATCGAAATAAACAATAATTGGGAAAATATATTTCACACCTGTAGGGACGGTTACGTCTAGTTTGCAGAATATGTCCGTCAATTTATTTGAAATTACATTTGCAAGCTGTGTGACACCTTTGCCGTGACCTTTTGAATTACGAACATATTTTTCGTAGATAGCATCCTTTACAACAGTA
>JAFVWV010000066.1 GCA_017501495.1 Bacteroidales bacterium
AGAAACTATAAAATACAAGGGACGAATGTGAAATGGAACGAGGCGAATCATTGTTCTATCATAACGTTATGGATGATGCAGAACAAACAGCATGAGCCTTGGAGAAGAAAATAGATTGGCACCGGGGACTCTTAGCAGCAGAGAGAGAAGATAAAAAAGACAAACACAAACAACAATTAATACACAATCAATTATGAAAAAAGCATTATTAGTTTTTGCAGCAGCGCTGATGAGCGTGGCTGTGAGCGCACAGACCATCGTTTCGACCGACGTGCAGAAGCGCAACGTTCTCCTCGAAGAGTTCACCGGAGTGGGCTGCGGCTACTGCCCCGACGGCCATGCCCGCGCCAACGCCATCTGCGAGGAGTATGAAGGCCATGCCTGGGCCATCAACATCCACGCCGGCGGCTACGCCAACGGTTCTGGCTACACCACACCTGCCGGCGACGCCGTGCACAACGACTGGGGCAACTCCATCACCGGCTACCCCTGCGGCACCGTCAATCGCAGCACGATTCAGGATCGCGGTCAGTGGGCTGCCAAGGCCGCCAGCATCCGCAATCAGGACGCCATCGTCAACATCGCTGCCCAGGGCACGATGGACCTCGCCACCCGCACCGTCACGATGCACATCGAGGCCTACTACACCGGCAACTCGACCGCTGCCGAGAACTACTTCAATATTGCCATCACGCAGGACAACATCCTCGGCCCGCAGAGCAATTACGGCAACTATAACGCCGACTACATTGAGGGCAGCCAGTACCGCCACATGCACATGCTGCGCGACCTGATGTGCGGCAATTGGGGCGTGGCCATTCCCGCCACCCAGGGCAGCTTCCTCGACACCACCATCACCTACGTGGTGCCTGCCGAAATAAACGGTCTGGCCGTTGCCGACATCAACGACCTGAACTTCATTGCCTTCATCACCGAGAGTCACCGCAACGTGCTCAACGCGCAGAAGGTCATCATTCCCGAGACCGCCCCGCGCCTGACCAAGGTGCTGGCCTCGCAGGCCGGCGAATGCTCGCTGCAGTACAACTTCACCGCCACCGTGGTCAACAACACCACCGAGGCTGTCAACGGTGTTGTGCTGACCGTCGACGGCACCGACATCCCCTACACCGTCAGCATCCCTTCGATGAGCGAAGCCGTCATCGACCTCGCCCCCTACACCTTCACCGTTAGCGGTGAGGCCGTGCAGACCTGCAATGGCACCAAGAGCGTCAGCCTTAAGAGCTACACCGATGCCAACAGCCAAAGCGTTACCGTCAACGGTGCCGCCAAGACCGTCGAATATGGCAACTTCAACATCTACACCGTCGAAGGTCCCATCCATGCCAAAGTGGGTTACGACGGTTATGGTGAAGAATGCAGCGTCTCTTTCCTCAAACAAAACGACTGCAGCACCCTCTTGACCGCAGGCCCCTGGACCCGCGCCAGCTGGCCGAGCAATCCGCAGTATATTTCCCAACTGCCCAACACCCGCTATGAATGGCTTACTTTCTCACCCAGCGAGGCCGGTCTGTACATTTTCCGTCTGAAAGATGGTTATGGCGACGGCTGGAGCTGGACCAACGACGACAACCCCTCGGGTGTATGGATGGAAGATGCCAATGGTCAGTTTATCAACGAAGTCTGGGGCTACAGCCACGGTATTTCGTTTGAACGGTACGACATCTACCTCAACATCACCAATGCCGGCGATGGCACATACAGAGCCGGTATCGACGACGTGGCCGAGGCCGTCAGCGTGAACGCCTATCCCAACCCCGCCAGCATGATGGCCACCATCACCGCCGGCGGCATCATCTGCAACATTGACGTTGTTAACGCTCTTGGTCAGAAAGTCAGCACGATACAGAACGTCAATGCCGACCGCTACGAGATGAACCTCGACGGTATGGAAAGCGGTATCTACTTCCTCAACGTCACCACTGACAAGGGTGTCGGCACCCAGCGCCTGACCGTGGTGAAATAACCATCGCGCACATTTATAAAAAAAATATTTACGCGGGACGCAATAAAACATTGCGTCCCGCGTTATGTTTGGGTATTTATATGCTATAATAACACGACTATGAAGAAGATACTGACAATAGTGGCTCTGATGCTGTGCGGAAGCATGGCCATGTCGCAGCAGAGTGTTGCCGCCGGCAACGTCTCGTCGAGGGCAAAGGCAATGCGGATGATGAACTTCAGCCGCCCCGAGTACCAGATCAAGGATATCAAGGTCTACACCGACACCATGACCGTCTATTCGTTGGCAGGCTACGTCATCTACCCCTTCGGCGAATGGAGCTCGGTGGAGCAGTACATCACCGACAACCAACTCAGCTGGTACCGCGACATCGGCTACAAAAACTACTTCGACTCGATGGAGGTGAGCGTCAACCGCATGCGCCGCTACGACGACAGCTACATAGACCTCTACTATAGCATCTGGACCAAGAAAGTCGAGCTGCTGGGCGGCTACATTACCGACAAGGATGTGCAGCTGGTCAACGGTCTGCACGTCGGTATGTCGAAAGACGACGTCTTCAAGGTCTTCTTCAAAAAATACCCCAAGTCGTACACCGCCGACGTGGCGGTGCTGAAGGTGGTGAGCGGCGCCGGCGAGGTGGCCGAAATCTACACTTTCCGCGGACAGAAGTTGCGCCACATCAAGATTGAAACGTCGTATAAGTACTATTGATGAAACGTACGGCGCTGTTTTTCGGCTCGTTCAATCCGATACATGTCGGTCACCTCATCATCGCCAACTGCATGTTGCAGCAAGAGTCGGTGGATGAGGTGTGGCTTGTAGTGTCGCCTCAGAACCCGCTGAAGGAACGCGCTTCGCTGTTGGCCGACCATCACCGTCTGGCCATGGTCAGACGCGCGGTGGACGACAACTACCGCCTGCGGGCCTGCGACATAGAGATGCACCTGCCGCTGCCGAGCTACACCGTAGTGACCCTCGCCGCGCTGGCCGAGAAGTACCCCGACCGCGAGTTTTGCCTCGTCATGGGGAGCGACAATCTGGCCTCGTTGCACCGCTGGCGCAATTATGAATATATACTCCAAAACTACCGCATCCTCGTCTATCCGCGCCCGGGCAGCGAGCACGCCCCCCTGCGCGACCACCCGTCGGTGACGATGGTCGACGTGCCGATGATAGACATCTCGTCGAGCTACATACGCCAGCAGATTGCAGCTCGGCGCGACGTGCGCTACCTGCTCACCGAGCCCGTTTACCAATACCTGACCGAAATGCATTTTTACGAGATATGAAAAAAGGAGTCAAAATATTGCTTTGGGTGGTCGGCGTGGTGCTGGCCCTGTTGTTGGTGGTGTCGCTTGTGGCCGGTCCGGTGGCCAAAGGCTACATCAACAAGCACGGCGAGCAGCTGATAGGCCGCCGCATCAGCGTGGAGCATGTGGGCGTCAACCTCTTCAGCGGCAACGTCACTGTGCGCGACCTCAGTGTATACGAAGACGACGGCGACACGCGCTTCGCCGGATTCGACACTCTCGACGTCTCGGCACGGTTGCTGGCCCTGCCGTTCAAGACCCTGCACATAGGCCACATTACACTTGCCGGCTTCGACGCTAACATAGAGCAAGAGGGCGACCGCTTCAACTTCAGCAGCCTGCTGGAGCACTTCGCCGCCGACAGCACGGCCGAAAAAGACACTACCCCCAGCGATTGGACGCTGAAATTCTACAATATACGCATCAACCATGCCAGCCTCAGCTACGACGACCTGAAGCACCACAAAGGCATACACCTGCCCGACATCAACCTGCGCGTGCCGGGCTTTGTGCTTGGTGGCGGAGAGGACAGCGAGGGCGGCTTGAACCTCGGCTTCGACAAAGGCGGCCGGCTGAACATAGACGCCAACCTCGACGACAAGCAGCATGGCTTCGACCTCGCGGTGAACCTTGAAGGCTTCAAAATAGAAAACCTCGACAGCTATTTGACCGACATGCTCGACTACAGCAGCCTCGACGGTACGGTGGAGATGCACCTGAGCGCCACGGGAAAGACTGACGACATCATGAAGAGCCGCATCGGCGGCACGGTGAGTGTACGCGGCTTGGACCTGCGCGACCGCGATGCAAAGGTGCTTGGACTCGACAGCCTGAGTGTGAACATTGACAACATCAACATCGACGAGAACATCTTCGACGTCAAGTCGGTGCGCCTCAGCGGGCTGACAGCCACATACGAACAGTGGAAAGACTACAGTAACCTGAGCCGCATGCTGGTGAGCGACGACGAACCTCAGGCAGTGACCCTGCAGACCGGCCTCGGCATGCCGGAAGACTCCGTAAAAACCGTCGATGAAGAGCCCCGGACGCCAAGCAAACCCATGCGTCTGCGAGTGGGCAGCCTGCTGGTAGAGAACTGCGCGGTCACCTACAACGACCATTCGCTGCCCGACGAGTTCCACTTCCCGGTGACGAACATAAAGATAGAAGCCCACGACCTGAGCACCAATGGCGACAACAACGCGCAGTTGCGTGCTTCGCTTCCCGGCGGCGGCCACCTGATGTTGCGTTGGCGTGGCAACATAGACAACTGGAAGCAGTATCAGGACATCTTCCTTACAGTCAAGGGTCTTGATATGAAGCAGCTCAGCCCGTGGACGGTGGCATATACAGGACAGCCTGTTGAAGATGGTATCTTCGGTCTCACCACAAGGGTTGGCATCATCAACAGCCAGCTCGACAACCAAAACAAGATAGACATCTATAAGGCCCGCGTTGGCGACCGCCGCAAAGATGTGGAGCCGGAAATGAAGATACCGCTCAAGACAGCGCTCTATATTCTCAAAGACAAAGACGACAAGATACTCATTGACATGCCCATCAGCGGCAACGTCGACAGTCCGGAGTTCAACTACATGAAGCTTGTGTGGAAGACCCTCGGCAACCTGCTGGTCAAGGTGGCTACATCGCCTGCCCGCGCCTTGGGCAACGCCCTCGGCATGAACGGAGAAAACCTCGAGTTTATGGCCGTAGATCCCCACCAGTTCAGCCTCACTTCGGAGCAGTACCACACGCTGTCGGAACTGGCCACAATAGCTGCTACAGACAGTTTGATTGTCATCACACTCGAGCAGCGCATGCCTGAGGCTGCAAGTGATACGGCAACGCGTCGCTACGAGATGATGAACCGCCAGATTGAAACATATATGCAGGAGCAGGGCCTCGGAGCCGACCGCCTGCGTATAACCACATCCACTGTCGCCAACGGCGAAAAGACAGGCTACGCCATAGGCAGTGAGATGAAGATTGAAGAATAGCACACCATGGAAGAAGAAAACATATTCAACACACCGGTCAATCCGGCCGACTACAACGACGACTCCATTGTCCACCTTGAGGACATGGAGCACATTCGCCTGCGTCCGGGTATGTATATCGGCAAACTGGGCGACGGCTCGTCGCACGACGACGGTATCTACGTGCTCATAAAGGAGGTTATCGACAACTCGATAGACGAGTTCACCTCGGGCTACGGCAAGAAGATTGAGGTAAAAATCAACTTTGTAGAGCGCAAGGTGACCATACGCGACTATGGCCGTGGCATACCGCTCGGCAAGCTGGTGGAAGCTGTGAGCAAACTGAATACCGGTGCCAAATACGACAGCAAGGTGTTCCAAAAGTCGGTTGGTCTGAACGGTGTGGGTACCAAGGCTGTCAACGCCTTGAGCAGTTACTTTCGCGTGCAGTCTTTCCGCGACGGCAAGACGCGCTCGGCCGAATTTGCCGACGGCAAGCTGACCAACGACAGCGGCATATTGCCTGACAACAGCACCGACACCGGCACTCTCGTAGAGTTCATACCCGACGCCAAGCTCTTCGGCAATTACCACTTCATAAGCGAATACGTAGAGCGGCGCATCTGGAACTATGCCTACCTCAACCGTGGATTGACGCTCTACTACAACGACCGCCGATACTATTCCAAAAACGGCCTGCTCGACCTGCTGGAGCGCAACCTGCAGTCAGATGCACTTTATCCTATAATACATATAAAGGACGGCGACTTCGAGGCGGCATTCACCCACATCAACGGGCAGTCGTCAGACTACTACTACTCGTTTGTCAACGGCCAGCACACCACCGAGGGCGGCACACATCAGAGTGCTTTCCGCGAGGCGTATGCACGTGTGGTGAAGGAATTCATAAAGAAAGACTATGCACCGGAGGTGATACGTCAAGGCTTGGTGTGCGCCCTATGCGTACGCATACAGGAGCCGGTCTTCGAAGCTCAAACCAAGACGAAACTCGGCTCGACACATCTTGAGCCCAACAAGGTGGACGGCACAAATGACAGCCCGCTGCTGAAGACATATGTGCTCGACATACTGCGCTCGCACCTCGACAACTACCTGCACATGCATGCCGAGACGGCCGATGCGCTGCTGGCGAAGATCAATGCCAACGAGAAGGAACGCAAGGAGATTGCCGGCATAAAGAAGATAGCCCGCGAGGGTGCGAAGAAGGCCAGCCTGAACAACCGCAAGCTGCGCGACTGCCATGTGCACTACAACACCAACCATGCCCGTCGACTGGAGAGCACCATCTTCATCACCGAGGGCGACTCGGCATCGGGTTCCATCACCAAGAGCCGCGATGTGGAAACACAAGCCGTATTCTCGCTTCGAGGCAAGCCGAAGAATACATACAGCATCACCAAAGCCGACGTCTACAAGAACGAAGAACTGAATCTGCTGCACAACGCACTCGACATAGACGACGGTATGGACAACCTGCGCTACAACAACGTGGTCATAGCCACCGATGCCGATGTCGACGGCATGCACATTCGGCTGCTGCTGCTCACATTCTTCCTTCGGTTCTATCCTGAGCTCATCCAGACCGGCCACGTATACATTCTTCAGACGCCGCTGTTCCGAGTGCGGAACAAGCAGAAAACGACATATTGCTATACCGACGACGAGCGTGTTGCTGCCATCAAGAGCACCCCGTCGGCCGAAATCACCCGATTCAAAGGTCTCGGCGAGATAAGTCCGGAAGAGTTCAAGAACTTCATCGGCAAAGACATGCGCCTCGACCCGGTGATATTCCATAAGGAGTTTGACACAAAGGCGGTGCTCGGTTTCTATATGGGTGAGAATACGTTGGAACGTCGCGAATTCATAATGCAGAATCTCCGTATAGAGGATGACGAGAGTATCGTAGTGGCGTGAGACAGAAAAAAATAAATTTTGTCAATTCACATTTTCTTGCTATACTTGCACTCAAATCCGACTGCTATGAAGACTACCAGAAAACGCAAAAAGAATCTGATTGTCAGCTACAAGAACCTTACTGACGACCTCAAGGAATTGTTTAAAGAAGCCTATCCCGACGGCTATAACAACTATTTGCAGAAGTTCGTGAAGCCAAACGGGGAGGCAATTTATGTGGTTCCTTTTGAGACTGATGATACGGCTTATATGGTGAAATTCGAAGTCAAGATCGACACCCTCGGCGAGGATCTCGACAAGGCTCTTTTCGATGATGAGGACGATGCGAAGGAAGAGGAGTTCGCCCCCCTGAGCGAGGCCCTCGAGAAGGAGGAGATAGACCCCACCCATAAAGAGCGCGTGCTGCGCCACGGCGACTTCGAGACCAACCTTGAAGAGGATGAGAAGCGACGCAAGAAGCTCGCGCTCGATATCGACAAGGATGAAATCAAAGCCGCCTTCGGCGACGACGAGGCTGCCGATGAAATCGACAGCTACGAGCGAGTTGACGACGATGAGCCCAACGACGACGACTTCGAACCTACCGATGAGGACCTCCGTGGTATCGAGGAGGAGTATCTCGATGCAGAGATACCGCCACTCGACGCCACCATCCCCGAAGAAGAGCTTGCTGCACCGCTTAGGCCGAAGTCCAAAGCGAAGGAGTCTCCCAAGCCGAAAACAAAGAAGAAAAAGTAATCTATAAAAAGTAATACAATGAAAAGTAACATTATCAAAATCTTTTGTCTGAGTGCCCTTATGTTTGGTATCGGCAGTTCTGTCAACGCCCAGTTCCGCCAGTCTATTTATCTCAATGGCAACATTCCGACCGGGAATTTCGGTTCCAGTATCAGCAGCAACCAAACCACCGTGCCTCTCACATACGAGCACATAGGCCGCGATGCATCGATAGGATTCGGCGCCGGATACCGCGCCAGCTATCGTTTCGATGTTGGAATGGGTGAAGTGGCCCCCTTCGTGGGCGTGGACCTCTTCTGGAACATGATCGGCAAAGAATGGCGTGAGAAGTATATGGATGCAGACTACTCGACTCCTACCTATTTCAACATTCCCATTCTCGCTGGTGTCAGCTACTTCTACGACGAGCTTTGGAACGACATTACCCCGTTTGGCGAATTCGGCATCGGCGCGGACCTCATGATGATCACCAGAGAAGGCCTCGGTTCGGGCGAGAACAACGGGCTCACTTACTTTGCGTATAAGCCCAACTTTGCAATGGCATGGATGATTGGTGCCGGTGCATGGTTTGGTCGCCATGTGAGCGCGGGTCTCTATTATTACGGTCTTGGAACCCACCCGATAGACTATACGCAGAAGACCCTCGACAAGAACACCGCAGCAGCGGCCCAGGTGGCCCTCAACGAGAGCCTCAACCACGGACGCGAGAAGCGTTCTGTCGGAAGCTTGGCCCTCCGCATAGGATTCCACTTCTAAGCGAAATACCAGAGAATAGAAAAAGCTGGCGCATCCTGCGATGCGCCAGCCTTTTTTATTGCTTTTTTGAAGGGTTTTAGTCTATCTTGTCGAATCCCAGGTAGGGACGCAGACACTCGGGCATTACGATGCCGTCGGGGGTCTGGTTGTTTTCGAGCAGGGCAGCCACGATGCGCGGCAGGGCCAGAGCCGAACCGTTGAGGGTGTGGCAGAGTTGCATCTTGCCGCTCTCGTCGCGGAAGCGGAGCTTCATGCGGTTGGCCTGGAAGGTCTCGAAGTTTGAAACCGAGCTCACCTCGAGCCAGCGTTTCTGTGCGGCGCTCCACACTTCGAAGTCGAAGGTCATGGCGCTGGTGAAGCTGATGTCGCCGCCGCAGAGTTTCAATATATGATAGGGCAGGCCGAGCTTGTCGAGCAGGCCTCCCACGTGCTTTTTCATCTCTTCGAGCTGGTCGTAGCTGCGGTCGGGATGCTCGATGACTACGATTTCGACCTTCGAGAACTCGTGCAGGCGGTTCAGTCCGCGCACGTCTTTGCCGTAGCTGCCGGCCTCGCGGCGGAAGCACTCGCTGTAGCCCACGCGTTTGATGGGGAACTGGCGGGCATCCACCACCTCGCCGCGGAAGATGTTGGTGATGGGCACTTCGGCGGTGGGAATCATGTAGAAGCCGTCGAGCGGTATGGCGTACATCTGGCCTTCCTTGTCGGGCAGCTGGCCGGTGCCGAGGCCGCTGGCTTCGTTGACCATCAGGGGCGGCTGTATCTCGAGGAAGCCTGCATCGGTGGCCTCGTTGAGGAAGAAGTTGATGAGTGCGCGCTGCAGGCGAGCGCCCTTGCCTTTGTAGAAGGGGAATCCGGCGCCGGTCACTTTGTTGCCCAGCTCGAAGTCGACGATGTCGTATTTCTGGCAGAGCTCCCAGTGGGGGAGTGCGTCGGCGGGCAAATCGGGCTTGGTGCCGAATTCGCCGACCACCACGTTGTCGGCCTCGCTTTTGCCGCAAGGCACGCTGATGTGCGGCGCGTTGGGCAGGCTTATCAGCTTGGCGTTCAGCGCTTCTTCGGCTTCGGCCTGCTTGGTGCTGAGCTCTTTTTCTTCGGCCTTGAGTTCGGCGGTGCGGGCTTTGGCGGCATCGGCTTCGTCGCGTTTGCCTTGTTTCATCAGTGCACCGATTTCTTTGGCTATTTTGTTCTGTTCGGCTTTGACGGCGTCGGCTTTGGCCTGCATGGCGCGGCGTTCGGCGTCGATGGCCAGTATCTCGTCTATGCGGGCTTCTACGTCCTGTACATTCTTGATTTTCAGACGCGCGATGATTTCTTCGCGATGGTCCTTTATGTATTGCAGTTGCAGCATTGGTTGTTTGTTTTATTTTGTTTCCTATAACGTCATGCTTGTCGTTATTATTGTGCCGCGTGCGAAAAAAAAAGTGCAGGGCGGCCGCTCGGGCCGTCCTGCATTCAGTTTGTCTGTCGTTCTGCCGTCAGGCTTTCTTGAAGAACATGTCGGCCGTCATGGTGGCGCCCTGCATGCTCATGTTGAACTTAATCTCCATCTCTTTTTTGTCGATGTTGACGATGTCGCCGCTCAAGCTCTGGCCTTCGGCGGTGAGGGTGATTTTGTGGTCGTCGACGGTGTAGCTGCCAGTCTCTTCGCTTGCCACGCCATTGTCGGTAGACTTGATGACAACAGTGCCGTCCTCTTTGAAGGTCATTTGCGACTCGCCTTCTTTGAACGTGTCGGTCTCGGTCTCTGTATGGCCGTTATAGGTGTAGGTGGAGATAACCTTGGTGGCGTTCCAGGTGCCGATGATCAGGTCTTCGGGATCCTTGCTGCAACCCGTAAGGGTCAGTACCAGCGCTGCGCAGAACATTGCTGCAATTGCTTTAAATGATTTCATGATAATGTTGGGTTTAAATTGTTAAAAAATTGTTTATCAGCGGAGAGAGAGGGATTCGAACCCCCGGACCCTCGCAGGTCAACGGTTTTCAAGACCGCCGCAATCGACCGCTCTGCCATCTCTCCTTTTTTTTTGTTTTCAGCGTGCAAAGGTAGTAATTTTCGGCGATATGGCCAAATTTTTCTCTCAATATATTGTGATTTAGTCTGTTGTGATAGCATATCGCTGTCTGTAATGTCGCCTGAAGGTCTCATCCGGCCTTCTTATTTCCGGTCTTGTTGCTGTATTCGTCATGAGGCCATAATTGTCCTGTTTGGTAGGGTACCGGTTCGGCCGTTGTACAGTACTTGTACAGTATTTGTACAGTACTTGTACGCTTTATAAACGTACATATACTGTACAAGTACTGTACATATAGCGTACAACGAGGCTTGAGGTGCCTTTGTGGCTTGGTGTATAATACTGTTTATTAATTGTTTGTAAAAATGGGGGTGGCGTGAGGCATAGTGATTTGTATGGCGGTGCAAAAACATACGGGCGCAACCGCCAGGTTGCGCCCGTATCGATGTGATGGTGTCGAATGATGTGGAAGTGGGTGTTACTTGAGTTTTTTGAGGATTTCGAGGGTCTGGTTCCAGAACATTTCGACGGTCTTGATTTCGATGCGTTCGTCGGGGCTATGCACGCCGCGCAGTGTGGGACCGTAGCTGATCATGTCCATCTGCGGGTACTTCTCGCCGATGAGGCCGCACTCGAGTCCGGCGTGGATGGCGCGGACGACGGGCTCCTTGCCGTACATCTTCTTGTAGACGTCGACGCCCACCTTCAGCACTCGGCTGTCGGGGTTGGGGGTCCAGCCGGGGTAGCCGTCGCTATGGCTCACGCGGCAGCCGGCGAGGCGGAAGGTGGCCTCCAGCTTGGCGGCGGCGGCCAGTTTGGCGCTCTCCACAGAGCTGCGCTGGCTGGTGGCGATGCGGATGAAGTTCTTCTCCATCTTGATGGAGGCAAGGTTGGTGGAGGTCTCGACGAAGTTCTCAATCTCGCGACTCATGGCCAGCACGCCGTGGGCGCAGGCGTAGACGAGGCCCACGAGGCGCTCCTGGGTGTCGGCGTCGACAACCTTCTTCGGCATCTCGGCGTCGCGCAGTTCGAACTCCATGTCGGGCTCCGTGCTGCGGAATTCGAACACCATGGCCTTGCCCATCTTGGTGACCATGGTCTTGAAGGCGCGCACCTTGTCCTCGGGCACGCAGACGAGGGCTTCGGCCTCGCGGGCGATGGCGTTGCGCAGGTTGCCGCCGTCGATGGTGGCCAGGCGCATGCCGTGGCGGTAGGTGCCATCCCAAAGGATGCGGTTCAGCAGCTTGTTGGCGTTGGCGCGTCCGCGGTTGATGTCGTCGCCGCTGTGGCCGCCGACGAGTCCGCCCACACGGAGTTTGAACGCTTTCCACTTTCCACTTTCCACTTTCACCTGACGATAGTCCATCTCGGCCACGGTGTCGATGCCGCCGGCGCAGCCGATGCAGTACTCGCCTTCGTCCTCGTCGTCGAAGTTGAGCAGGACTTCGCTCTTGAGCCAGCTCTTGCTCAGACCGTTGGCGCCGGTGAGGCCGGTTTCTTCGTCGACGGTGATGAGGGCTTCGAGGGCGGGGTGCTGCAGCTTCTTGTCCTCCAGGATGGCGAGGATGGTGGCCATGCCGATGCCGTCGTCGGCGCCGAGGGTGGTGCCGTCAGCGGTGAGCCATTCACCGTCGAGCACGGGCTGGATGGCGTCCTTCATGAAGTCGAACTTTTTGGTGCTGTTCTTCTCGCAGACCATGTCCATGTGGGCCTGCAGGACCACCCAGGGCGATTTCTCGTAGCCTTTGGAGGCGGGTTTGCGGATGAGGACGTTGCCGAGTTTGTCGCTCTTGGTTTCGAGGCCGTGGTCCTTGCCCCACTGCACGAGCCAGTCGCTGATACGCTCCTCATGTTTCGAAGGACGTGGAATTTGCATGATTTCACCAAACCAGTGCCACACGCGTTCTGGCTTGAGGCCTTTGAGGATGTCTTTCTGTTGTTTCATAGATATGATGTTTTGTTTGTTGTGTTTATTGTTTGTTTTCGAGAATCAAGTTGGCGAGGCAGACGGCCACTTCCAGAGGTTCTTCGCGGGGTCGCCAGGCGAGGATGTAGGAGACCTCGGCGCTGGCGACGGTGTAGCCGTTCTGCTGCATGTCGTCGATGTATTGGCGTTTGGATTTTGACAGTGATGCAATGTATTCACCTTTTTCAGAGACGAGGTAGCCGTCGGAGTAGCGTAAGCGGTCGCCGCTGCGGAGGGAGAGAACGGATTCTTTATGGTCGCGGAAGTAGTCGAGCCACACGTCACGCAGGGTGAGGCTGACAGCGATTGTGGCGGGATGGCAGCTGTCATCGTACTTGGTGAGGATGTGGAGGGCGTGGCGGGCGCGGGTGATGCCGACGTAGGATGCGCGGAGTTCTTCGGTGTTGGATGTTTCTGGATCTACAAGGACAAGGTAGACTGTGTCAAACTCGCGCCCTTTGGCTTTATGAATGGTGCCGACGAAAATGCTGCCGGAGGAGGAGAGGAAGTCCTCAACATCGCTTTCGAGGAGGAACTGCCGTAGGTCGCTGCGGTAGTAGTTGCGGTTGGCGTGCTCGTATTGGCTCCAGAAGGTGTGCATGACTGGCAGCAGGCGGCTGGTGGCATATCGCTCGCAGGTGCGCTCTTTGGCCAAACGCCATTGTTCATGTGATATGGTGCTGCTGTCGCCTGTTTGTTTCATGAAGTATCGCACCTCGGCGAGGTTGATGAAGCGGAAACCACCGCCGGACTGAGCGAGGGTGGCGTGGATGCCTTGCTGCTCGAGCTGGTAGGCTATTTGCAGGGCTTGCTCGTTGGTGCGTGTGAGGATGGCAGTAGAGTTGGAGGATGATGGGTGAATGGTGGAAAGTGGGAGGAGTGGGTATGTGTCGACGAGGCCTTCCGCTTGGCTTGCAGCTTGGATGGGTGTGTGCTTCATGCGATTGGGTATGCGCTGGACGAAGCGGTTGGCAAAGTCGACGATGGCGCTGTCAGAGCGGTAATTGGTGGTCATTTCGTAGAATGAGGCGTCGTGGTTACTGACGAGGGACTTGAGGTATTTGGAATCGCTGCCACGGAAGGCATAGATGTTTTGATCATCGTCGCCGACAGCGATGAGACGCATGTCCTCGTTGCGCTGCATCAATGCAGAGACGAGACGGTAGTCGTCGGCTCCCATGTCCTGAGCTTCGTCGATGACGAGCACACTTTTTGCTATCTTGGTTTCCTCAACCTCGCCTGTTTCAATCATCTCGGCTGCACGGCGGACGACGGTGTCGGCATCTTCGAGAGAGCCTTGTTTGCCGAGCAGGTCGAAGGCGAAGGAATGGAATGTTTTGATGTCGACGAAATGGGCTGCGTTGCCTACAAGGTCGATGAGACGGAGCTTGAACTCGGTGGCGGCGGCACGTGAGAATGTGAGCATGAGCAGTTGCTTGTGCTTCACATCTTCGAGCAGCAGTAGCGAAGCCAGTTTGTGTACCAGCACACGCGTTTTGCCGCTTCCGGGTCCGGCGGCGACGACGATACGGCGCGACTCCTTGTCGTTGATTATTTCCATTTGCCGATCGGAGAGACCGCCGAAAATCTTGTTGTATTTGGCTGGAGTGATGTTCTTGCCGATTTGCGCCCGACGTTCTCCTTTGAAATATTTTGAGATGAAAGCTTTGTAATCGAGCAGGAAGTAATCGCTGACGTAGCGGAGTGCGGCGTCGTAGTCGCGGACCATCATGTTGGCGTACTCGCCAACGATGTGGATCTGCTGGATGCGTTGACGATAGAATTCGTCGAGGAGACGGTAGTGTTCTTTTGTGTACCCGAACTTGCGTTCGACCATGCGTTTGAGTTGCATGGTGTTGTAGATGACAAGGAAGCCGCCTTCAAGTTTCAGCAGACCAGTTTTGCTGAGGTAGAGCAGAGCTTCTTCCATGTCGGTGGCGGCGGGTGGATCGGCAAGGGTGAGTTGTGCGCAGTACTGTTTGAGCAGTTCGACAAGCGAGAAGGTTACATGTTCCGTATCACTGTCGTTCTTCTGCGCGTAGAGTGTGTCAACTACAAATCGGCAAATGCCGACACGCTGGTCGAAGCGTTTAAGGGTGTTTTCCAAAGACACCTGGAGCCGAAGGCTGACACTGTCGCTGAAAGTGTGCTCCTCTTTGCGCACATAGCCTTTCAGGGAGAGAAAATAGAGAAGGGTCTTGAGGCGGCGAACGGTGCAGAAGGACAAACCTGACTGGTGCGCCTCCTCGTTCAGTTTCTTATAGTTGAGTTCTCGGTTTTCTTCGCCGAGGTGCATCAGGAGGAATTGCTCTAGACGCATGGTGTTGTCCAGCTCACGTCGTGTGGTGCTTTTGACAGTCCAGGCCTGCATGTCGCGGCTGTCGGCGAGGATGCCTTCTTGCCGCATGAGGTTGACGCTATGGATTATTGTTTCTTTTGTCATGCCGAGGACATCGGCCAGGTAGTCGATGCGGCTTTCGGCTTCGTCGATGTTTTTGGTGGTGGCACGGCGGCTGATAAGCGAACCGATGATGCGGATGGCCTCTTTGCGTGTGGTTTCGTCGAAAAGCGGTGAAAGGGACAGACGGCGGTGTGCCTCGTCCATGGTGGCCACAGTAATGCCAGTGGCGAAGATGTGCGGCGTGTTGCTGCCACGGGTCACCAGTCCGGCATTCTCCAGTGCCGCGATGGCGGACTTGACGCGGGTTTCAATATCGTCGATTTCCTCGTTCCAACCAGCCTGACGGGCTATCTCAAGAGGAGAACAGCTAATGGTGGGCTGTTTCGGCGTGAGGTCTTTTATGGCTTTCCATACCTGTTGTATTTCGCTGATAGAGAGTTTCGTCTGGTTGAGAAGAAGAAAATGCTTGTCGAGGTCGTTGTCGGAATAGAGTACGTAGCACTCGGCTTCCATGTGAGGGTCGCGACCGGCACGTCCAGCCTCTTGGACGTAGGCTTCCAGCGAGTCGCTTATGTCGTAGTGGATCACCAGTCCGACGTCTTTTTTGTCTACACCCATGCCGAAAGCCGATGTGGCGACAATCACCTGTGCATCGCCGTTCATGAAGGCTTCTTGGTTGCGGATTTTGTCGGCAGCTTCCATTTTGCCGTTGAAAGGGAGCGCACGAATGCCGTCGGCACGCAGGTGGGCGGATATTTCGCGAGTGCGTTTTGTGCGACTGACGTAGACGATGGTCGGGCATTGTCTGCCGAGAATGAGCGAGCGGAGGTGGTTGTATTTCTCGTCGTCGGTGTCGGCATGGATGACGGAGTAGCGAAGGTTTTTACGTTCGGCTTTAGCTGGGAATTTCTTCAGCTCCAGACCGAGTTTCGTGCGAAAGTAGTCGCAGATGTCGCTGACGACTTTCTGTTTGGCGGTAGCGGTGAAACAGCTGACAGCGATGGACTGCTGTTGGTGCTTTTGCTCCTGAAGATTGCGGATGAAATCGCCGATATATAGATAGTCTGGTCGGAAGTCTTGGCCCCATGCCGAGAAGCAATGGGCCTCGTCGATGACGAATCGCACTACGTTGCGGCCCAGCAGCAGGCGCTCGATGGTTTTGCTGCGGAGCATTTCTGGAGCGATGTAAAGCAAGTTGGCACTACCCTCGGCAACCTGCTGTATGGCGATGGAGCGTTCGATGGGGTCGAGCAGGCCGTTGATGGTTACCGCATCGCTGATACCGCGTTCAGCAAGGTTGTCTACCTGGTCTTTCATCAAGCTTTGCAGGGGTGAGATGACGACTGTTAGCCCATGTGTATTGCGACCAGCCATCAGCGCGGGCAGTTGGAAAGTCAGGCTTTTGCCTCCGCCGGTGGGGAAAATACACAGCAAGGACTCTCCGCGGATAGCAGATTCAACAGCTTGTTGCTGCATGTTCTTTCCATCGAAAAGACGGAATTCATCGTAGCCGAAGAACTCACGCAAGCCGTGGTGCGCATCCAGTTGTTTCCTGCAGTACTCGCATTCTCCGCATGGCGTATTGCGCAGGAAGTTCATCACATTGGCCACCTTAGGGTAGTTGCGCATGACCCATGCCGGGGTGATGCTCATCATGTCGTCGGTTCCGATGACCGCCAAAGCGTAGGCCAGCTCGACGGGGTAATGTTTCACCACAGCCGCAAGATTGGCATTGGCGCAAATACGACCTGCGTATTCCTGCTGGATGGTTTCAACCAACACCTGGCTACTAACGGTGGTGTTGCTTGCGTCGGTATAAGCAAAGAAGCCTTCAAACTCTTTTATTTGTGACAAGAGGGAGTGGTAGATGGATTGGCGCCTCGGTGACAATCCACGCCATGCCGCTATTTCATCATAGAACAAATCTCGCGCTTTCTGGGCATCATTCACAGGATTGTTCAACTCATCTACCTGCAGTTTGTCGTCTTTCACCAGATGGTGGTACGGCTTATTTGGGAAAAGCAGCGGAGAAAGATAAAGGGTGTCTATGAAGAGGTGGTTGCCGTTTATCGGGGTGTGCTTCAGATCAAAACCGATGATGTTGTGTCCACATACGATACGGCAAGGCTCTACAAAAGCCAGAAACTCCGCCTTGCTGTGTGTATGCAGAACCGCTCCGTCTTCGCGCACAGCACCATAGTCCTGCACTTTTTTGCTTTGTGGATTTACCTCAGTGTCGATAAAGACAATCATCTATTTCTCATTTCGCGACTGCAAAATTACGCATTTTCACGCACATGGCCAAATAATATTTTGCCGTGTGGAATAATTGCTGTATTTTTGCAGTCGGAAATCGGTGGAGCTATCGAGGAGTGGCGGTGTTGGCCATTGTATTGTTTGACATCTGCCACAATGAAAGGAATATCGACGTTATGATACAGTCGTGATAAGAACGGAACTTTTTTTGATAAAAATGAGGAACGTCATATTGCACATGTATGCAGTATGACGTTCCGGTATGGAAGTGCCTTTTTTTACTGGCGGCAGAGGCATTCGTCGAGGGCGGCGGTGATGGACTGGCGGTCCATGTGCTGGCCGATGAAGACGAGCTTCTGCATGCGGTCGCCGTAGGTGTCGTCCCAGTCGCGCTGGAGGTCGGGGTTGCGGCGCATGAAGTCGAGGAGCTCGTCGTCGGGCATGGTGGCGTACCACTGGCCGGTGTCGCGCAGGGAGACCTGTTTGCCGGCCTGCTCGAAGAGGTAGCAGGTGTCGGGTTCGGAGAGGAACCAGCAGATGCCTTTGGCGCGGATGACGCCGGCGGGCCAGTGGCGGGCGACGAACTCGTCGAAGCGCGAGATGTTCATCGGCTCGCGACGGTAGTAGACGAAGGTGCTGATGCCGTATTCTTCGGCCTCGCCTTCGTCGTGGTGGTGATGGTGGTGGTGGTCGTGGTCATGGGTTGAATGGGCGTGATGGGGTGAATGGGCATCGTGGGCGTGGTCGTCGTCATCGTCATCATCGTCGTGGTGGTGGGTATCTTCACTTTCCACTTTCCACTTTCCGCTTTCCTCTTCCTCGTCGTGGTGACCTTCGATGGCATCGATCCAGGTGGCCGATGTCGCCACCTTGTCGAAGTCGAAGAGGCCGGTATGAAGGATGCGGTCGAAGTCGATGTCGCAGTAGTCGCAGGGGATGATTTCGGCCTTGGGCTGTATGGCGCGGATGATCTCGCGTATGCGGCCCAGCTCGTCGGCGCTGACTTCGGAGGCTTTGTTGAGCAGGATGATGTTGCAGAACTCGATCTGCTGGATGACGAGGTTCTCAATGTCGTCCTCGGCGAGGCCGGGCTTGAGCAGGTTCTTGCCGCTGCCGAATTCATCCTTCATGCGCAGCGCGTCGACGACGGTGACGATACTGTCCACCACCGGCACGCCATCGCGGACATACTCTGGTCCCATGGTGGGCATGGAGCAGATGGTCTGCGCGATGGGGGCGGGCTCGCAGATGCCGCTGGCTTCGATGACGATGTAGTCGAAACGGCGCTGCGATGTGATGTCGCGCAGCTGCTCGACGAGGTCCATCTTGAGTGTGCAGCAGATGCAGCCATTCTGGAGGGCCACGAGGTTGTCGTCCTTCTGGCCGACGATGCCGCCCTTCTCGATGAGGTCGGCGTCGATGTTGACTTCGCCGAGGTCGTTGACGATGACGGCGAAGCGGATGCCGCGGCGGTTGGAGAGGATGCGGTTGAGCAGGGTGGTCTTGCCGCTGCCGAGGTAGCCGGTGAGCAATAAAACGGGTATTGTATTCATTGTGTTTGTTATTTATTCTTTGATGTAGCTGTCGGGGCCGAAGAGGCGCTTGGCGTAGGGGGTGAGCTCGACGTGCTTGGAGAGCCAGAAGATGGGCAGCACCACCGAGGGGATGCCACAGGCGTAGGGCTGGATGTGGTAGAGGTCGTAGCTGACGGTGATGTTGTTGCGGGCGCTGTCGATGAAGAAGCTGGCGGGCATGGGCATGCGGTCGGCACCCTGGTACTCGTCGAAGAGGCATTCGCGGATGTCCTTGTTGGCGTCGAGGTCGAAGATGGCGCGGGCGATGGCCTCGCAGAAGAGGTTCGTGTCGCTGACGAGGTCGGTGAGGCGGACGATGTTGCCGCTCTCAAGGTCGACGGTGAGTGTGTGCGACGAGTAGATGCCGTGGGCTGCACCGGCGCCGAAGGTTTCGATGCCGACGTGGAAGGTGGCAATGGCGCTGTCGTGTGTGGCTGTGCTGCGGACGGCCATGTAGCTGTACTCGCTGCTTTCGTCGAGGGTATCGACGTTTTTGACGTAAGGCGCCTCGCCGTCGTCGGTGTAGATGTAGGGTTTGGCGAGCCATTGGCGTGCGGCTTTGTCGGCATTGGTGGAGGTGCTGTCGTCGAAGCAGAGCTTCATCAGCTCGCGCTCAGCGTCGGCTGAGAGGAATCCTTTGGCAGGCCATTCCACTTCGAGTACTTTTTTCAGGCCGAGGGTGTCGCCCCAGGGCCCCATCTGTTCGTCGTAGGCGAGCAGGTAGCATTGTGTGGCGCTGATGGTGCGGGTGGTGAATTCTTTGTCGTGGTTGCACCCGGCCAAGAGCAGGGCCGCGAGTGCGAGGGTGAGTGTGTGTCGTTTCATTGTAGTTTGATTTTATAAATGAATTGGTATTGTTCGGATGGAGCGAGGCGGTGGCTGCAGGTGCGGTCGGCGATGTCGCCGCAGTAGCCTTTTGCGTCGCAGATGCCGCACCAGGGTTCGAGGCATACGAAGGGGCAGCCCTCTTTGTGCGGAGCCCAGACGCCGAATGCTTCGGCCTGGGGGCAGAGGACGCTGAGAACGGGTTGGCACCGCTTGTCGAGGAGCATGGCTTGGGCCACCTGGCCCTGCTCGAAGACGAGGGCGTCGTGGGCAAAGGTGTCGTTGGTGAGCGGCATTTCGGCCGGGATATGTGTCGGCTGTGACAGCGGTATGCGGTTGCCGTCGTCGAGGGCCGAGGTGATGGTGGGACTCACGGCGTTGCCCTCGCGGTCGAGATAGCGCACATAGCCATGTATGGCGTCGTTGGCGTTGTAGTCCGGCAGCATGAAGCCGGGGTGGGCACCGATTTGGAAGTGCATGTCGCGTCGGTCGAGGTTGGTCACTGTCCAGACGGCCTCTACGCTGTCGGCATCCAGGCGGTAGTGTACTTTCAGTTCGTAGCGATAGGGGTAGTTGTCGTGGCTTTCAGTTCCGAGCATGCGAAGAATGCCGTCGCCCATCTCATAGAACTGGCTGTCGCGAGCGAAGCCGTGCTGCTTCATGGTGTAGGGCTGGCCGTCGATGCGGATGGTGTTTTGGTACGGTTTGCTCACGGCGGGGAAGAGGATGGGAGCGTGGCGGTTCCAGTAGGCGGCGTCGCCGCTCCACATGTATTCGCGTCCACCGCTCTTGAGGCTCAGCAGTTCTGCCCCGTGAGTGGAGACTTCGATGGTTATCTTGCCGTTTTTCAGTATCATATCTAAGATTAAAGGTTTAAAGTTTAAGGTTTAAGGTTTAAAGTTTAAGGTTCGGGTAGTTCAAGGAGTTCAGGGAGTTCAAGGAGTTCAAGACAATACCGACGGATGTGCATTTGGCTTAACTACTTAACTACTGTCTACTTAACTACTGACTCGCCTGCTCCGCCGCATTGGTCGACGATATATTGCACAAAGTCTGGGTTGCTTGCCATTATTGTTGCGGTATTTGTTCTCTGATGAGCGCTTGGGCTATGTCGGGTGTGTCGGTGGCCGGTTGCCATCGGCTGAGCATCTCGCAGACCGTGGCGCCTGTGTCGTTGGCGATGGTGTGCAGCAGGCTGTCCGGCTCGCCGTCGATGCGGCAGGTCTGGCAGAGCAAGCGGTCGCCGAGGTGCGACTCGCGCAGCCAGTGGACACTCATCTGCGCCAGCCGCTGGCTGCGCAGCAGTTCGTCGGGCACCGTCAGTAGGGCAATGTCGATATAGCTGCGGTTGCCCATATGGCCGTTGAAGTCGACGTCGAGCCGCGAAACCTGATGCTCCATCTGCATCAGCGGCGTGGTGGCCTTGGGGAAGCGCTGCTTCTTGTGGCTCGGTGTCATCAGCTCGGGCACCACGGCGAAGCGGCCTTGCAGGAAGTCGGTCGGCTCCAGCCGGTGTGTCTCGGTGTTGAGGATGTTCATTTGGAATGCGCCCGAGGCCACCAGCCGTGTGTCGTCGGCCCTCAGGATACGGAAGTCGGTGTAGATGCGGAGCGACGTCAGCTCGCTGACCCAAAGTTCCACCACTATATCCTCCGACCAGAAAGCGGGTGTGGACTGTATGTCTGCGGTGTACTCGGTGATAACCCACATGCGGTGGTCTTTGACAACGTCGAAGGCAGCCACGCGGCAGAGGGTCATCATGCGAGCGAAGCAGTCCTGTGCATACATCAGCATCGCGTTGGGCGTCAGGACGTAGTGGGCCGTCATGTCCGACGCCGTGATAGTGTATCTGTGTCTGTATCTCTCTATCATTTGTTTTCTTATTTCTCACGCACACGCTTGCCGCGCATGTTTTCGATGTGCATCTCGAGCACGTAGGCGCGCGGGGCGTTTTTCTGCATATCGTCCTCGATGTCGTAGCCCTGCGGGAAGTATTTGGCACCAAGGAGCCGCAGGAGCGCGTCGGTGCGTTGCGGGTCGTCCACGATGCCGATGCGTCCGAAGCAGACGACGCTCTCGAAGTGGTACCACCAGCTGTCGGGCTCTTTCACTCCCTCGCTGAGCACGCAGAACGAGGCTTTGTCGCAGCGGCGTATAGCGTCGAGCTTGTGGCCCTCGCGGGCGCAATGGAAGTAGAGGCAGCCGTCGGCGTAGATGAAGTCGAGTGGCACGGTGTAGGGGTAGCCTCCGTCGCCCAACACGGCGAGTATGCCGCGCGGAGCTTTTTCGAGCAGGGCCGCACACTCTTCGTCGGTCATCTGCTGCTTAAAGCGCCGCATGGGGCGGAACGTGGTATGCTCTTCGGCCATGCAGGCATATCTCGCCAGCGCACGGTGGCGTTCCAAGAGGTTCCAGATGGCGTCCTCGCTCAGCACGCCTCGCTTGAGGCCCTGTGGCAGGCGCCCGGCCTCGTCGTCGGCGCGGTCGGCGTGCCATTCGGGACTGCCGAGGTAGGTGTCCAGCTCCGCAAGGTCGTCCTGCACAGCGGCGTATTGACCAAGGGCAACTTCCAGAGCTTCGACAGCCGCCGACGCGCGGTCGAGCCGCTGCTCCATTTCGGTTATTCTGTTGGTATCCATATCAGTTCCTATCGTTCTTCGTTCATATATTCACGCGCATAGGCCACATAGTGGGCGGCGTTGTCGGTGGGCGAGGCTGGCTTGATGTAGCGGGCCGGCACTCCACCCCATATCTCGCAGGGCGGTATCTTGGTGCCTTGCAGCACGAGCGCCCCTGCTGCCACGATGGCTCCTTCGCCCACTTCGCAGCCGTCAAGCAGCGTGGCCCCCATGCCGATGAGTGCGCGGTCGCGGATGGTGCAGGCGTGGATAGTCACGTTGTGGCCTATAGTCACATCGCTGCCTATATGGGTGGGACCCGTGTCGTGGGTCACATGCACGCAGCTGCCGTCCTGTATGTTGGTGCGGTCGCCGATGGTGATGGGCGCCACATCGCCCCGCACCACAGCGTTGAACCACACCGAGCATTCGTCGCCCAGTGTCACATCGCCCACCAAAGTGGCGTTCTCGCTGAAGTAGCAGTTCTGTCCCCAGCGTGGCGAATGGCCTTTGTATGTTTTTATCAGTGCCATAGTCTGTGTTTTATTTAGCATGCCACCTCGTCCAGTTTTCCGGTCTCGCTGTCGATGATGAAGCCGCGGACGGTGACGTCGCGAGGCACCAACGGGTGGTTGCGTATGGTGTCTACCGTGCGGCGCACGCTCTCCCCGGTGTCGCGGAACCCTTCGAGCCATTGGTCGAGGTCTATGCCGCAGCGGCGTATGGTGTCGAGCTTCTGGTCGGTGACGCCGCGCGCCAGCATCGCCTCGTGGAAGTGGTCGTAGCTCATGTGGCAGGCGCCGCAGTGCGAATGCGCCACCACCATGATGCTGTCCACCCCAAGTTCGTAGATGGCCACCACCAGGCTGCGAATGGCCGAGTCAAATGGGGTGATGACGAGCCCGCCTGCGTTTTTGATGATTTTGGCGTCGCCGTTGCGCAGTCCCAGCGCGGCGGGCAGCAGCTCTGTCAGCCGCGTGTCCATGCACGACAGCACCGCCAGTTTCTTGTCGGGATATTTGTCGGTCTTGTACCGCTCGTAGCCTTTCTCGGCCACAAAGCGCCGGTTGTATTCCAGTATTTGGTCTATCATTGGTGGTTAAGGGTTTGTTTGAGTTTTGTCTGAACCAGGCCTCTCTCTGCTTCGAGGGTCAAAACCCCTTCACGAAGCTCCAGCTGCCCATCTTGTGGCCGCGACAGTCGAGCTCCTGGTAGTCGGCCACCTCGAAGCCCAAGTGCCGGTAGAACTGCAGGTTGCTCTCGCTGTTGGTGAAGAAGCAGAGCCGTGTGCCGCCATGCTGGCGGACGTAGGGGATGACGCAGTCCATCAGCATCTCGCGGCCATAGCCTTTGCCATGCTGGTCGGGGCTGACGGTCAGCGAACTGAGGTACCACGTGGTGCCGCCCAGCAGCGAGTGGCAGTAGCGGCCCGCGCATTCGTCCATAGCCAGCCACTCTTTGATCACATCCTGCTGCGGCAACCGCAGCACGCGACCCCAGCCGTGTAGCAGGTACTGCAGGTCCGAGGGCTTCTTCCACTCCGGCGGAAAGAGGTCGGCCACTGCCACAGGCTTCCCTTCGCTCTGTCCGACGAGGAAGTGCGCCATGCGCCGCGTGGTGCGGTACTCGCTGCGGATCATCGCCCGCATAAAGGCCAGCCGCTCCTCGCGGTTGGGGTAGAAGTGGGTGAAATACTCGTAGTCGGCAAAGGCCTGCACCGACAACTCGGCACACGCCTCAATGTCGCTGCCCTTCATCGTGGTCACACTTAGTCTATTCATATCACTAATCATTAAAAAGGGCGTTCCTGTGTCGGAAGCGCCCTTTTGTCGTCAGGTGGCAATCTGTTACTTGAAGTACTCTACGCCGCTCTCGAATATCTGCTGGTCATCGTTGCCGTAGATGTTCAGGGCCGAGCCCTTGCTGCGGCGCTCCGAGTGGCCCATCTTGCCGAAGACGCGTCCGTCGGGGCTGGTGATGCCCTCGATGGCCATGTAGGACCCGTTCATATTGTACTCCTCGTCCATCGTGGGGTTGCCCTGTAGGTCCACATACTGCGTGGCCACCTGGCCGTTCTTGAAGAGACGGTCTATCCACTCTTGCGGAGCCACAAAACGTCCCTCGCCGTGCGAGATGGGGATGACATAGGTCTTGCCCAGTTCGGCACGCTGCAGCCAGGGGCTAAGGTTGGAGGTGACGCGCGTGTAAGCCATCTTGCTCTGATGACGGCCGATGGTGTTAAAGGTCAGCGTGGGGGCATCCTCGGCCTGCGGACGTATCTCGCCGTAGGGCACCAAGCCGAGCTTCACCAGTGCCTGGAAGCCATTGCAGATGCCGAGCATCAGACCGTCGCGCTTGGTGAGCAACTCCATCACGGCGTCGGCAATCCGGGGGTTGCGGAACACGCTCGTGATGAACTTGGCGCTGCCCTCAGGCTCGTCGCCTGCGCTGAAGCCGCCGGGAATCATAATGATCTGGCTGCGCTTGATCGCCTCTACGTATGCCTCCACGCTCTCGCGTATCTGCTGGCCGTTCTGGTTGCGGAATACTATGATCTCGCTCTCCGCACCCGCGCGGTTGAAGGCGCGAGCACTGTCGTATTCGCAGTTGGTGCCCGGGAAGGCGGGGATGAATACGTGGGGCTTGGCAGAATTTTGAATGTTGAATTTCGAATGTTGAATGGGTGCTGTGGCCTTAAAGAGCGGGCTTTCCACTTTCCACTTTCCACATTCCACTTGCTGGTTGCTGCGGGTGGGGAAGACACCTTCGAGCGTCCCCTGCCATGCGGCGAGGGCCTCATCGACGGTGACCTTTTCGCCGTTCACCTCGAACACACCCTTGTCCGTAACCTCGCCAATCTTCTTGCAGCGGAAGGGCAGACCCTCAACCGATGGCACCTCGGCCACAATCCAGCCGTAATGCTTCGCCGTCAGTTCTTCGTCGCTCACGCCGATTAGTTTCACACCCATCTTGTTGCCGAAGGCCATCTTGCTGACCGCCTCAACGAGGCCGCCGAAGCCCACGACGTATGCACTGCACACTTTGCCTGCCTCAATCCCCTTGCGCAGGGCGGCATACTGGCAGAGGGCATCCTCATAGTCCGGCATGTCGTATTCTTTCTGCTTGATGTCGAGCAGCACCAGACGGTTGCCGGCCTTCTTCAGCTCGGGTGTCACCACATGCTGCAGGTCGCTCATACCGACGGCAAACGAGCACAGCGTCGGCGGCACATCGATATCGTTGAAGGTGCCGCTCATCGAGTCCTTGCCGCCGATGGCAGGCAGCTTCAACCCCATCTGGGCGTTGTAGGCACCCAGCAGGGCTGCGAAGGGCTCGCCCCAGCGGTAGGGGTCGTTGCCGAGTTTCTTGAAGTATTCCAGGAAGGTGAGGCGCACCTTGCTGGCATCGCCGCCCGCGGCGGCAATCTTGGCCACCGACGACAGCACGGCGTAGGCGGCGCCGTGGAACGGGCTCCAGCTCATCTGGTAGGGATCCATTCCGTAGGCCATGATGCTGACAGTGTCGCACTTGCCGTCGAGCAGCGGCAGCTTGCCTATCATGCTCTGCGTGGGCGTAAGCTGGTAGCGACCGCCGAAAGGCATCACCACGCTGCCAGCACCTATCGAGCTGTCGAACATCTCCACCAGCCCCTTCTGCGAGCACACATTCAGGTCGGCGAGGGTGCGGAGCCAAAGCTCCTTTAGATTTTCCGGAGTCTCCGGAACCTCCGGAACTTCCGGAGTCTCCGGCATCTTAACGCTGACCGTCGTCTCCTGGTGGGCACCGTTGGTGTCTATAAAGCGGCGGCTCAGGTTCACCACCTCTTTGCCGCGCCAGCTGATGACCATGCGCGGTTCTTCGGTGACCGTGGCCACCACTGTGGCCTCCAGGTTCTCCTCGTCGGCATAACGCAACATCTGGTCCACATCCTTCGGGTCGACCACCACGGCCATTCTTTCCTGGCTCTCGCTGATGGCCAGCTCCGTGCCGTCCAGACCCGCATATTTCTTCGGCACCTTGTCCAGATTGATCCTCAATCCGTCGGCCAACTCGCCGATGGCCACGCTCACGCCGCCGGCACCGAAGTCGTTGCACTTCTTGATCAAACTCGACACCTCCTCGCGGCGGAACAGCCTCTGTATCTTGCGCTCGGTGGGGGCGTTGCCTTTCTGCACCTCGGCGCCGCAGGTGGTCAGCGACTTGGTGGTGTGGCTCTTCGAGGCACCAGTGGCACCGCCGATTCCGTCGCGGCCCGTGCGGCCGCCCAGCAGGATGATGACGTCGCCGGGGTCGCTCGTCAGGCGCTTCACGGCACGACGCGGAGCGGCGGCAATCACGGCGCCTATCTCCATGCGCTTGGCCACATAGTTCGGGTGGTATACCTCGTTCACCAAGCCCGTGGCCAGACCGATTTGGTTGCCGTAGCTGCTGTAGCCGTGGGCTGCGGTGGTGACAATCTTGCGCTGCGGCAGCTTGCCGGGCAGAGTCTCGCCCAGAGGCTTCGTCGGGTCGGCGGCACCGGTGACGCGCATGGCCTGGTAGACGTATGTGCGGCCGCTCAGCGGGTCGCGGATGCAGCCGCCAAGGCAGGTCGCCGCTCCACCGAAGGGCTCAATCTCGGTCGGGTGGTTGTGGGTCTCGTTCTTGAAGTTGATAAGCCACTCCTCGCGGTTGCCGTCGATTACGACCGGCACCACGATGGAGCAGGCGTTGATTTCGTCGCTCGGCTCCTGGTCGTCCAGCAGCCCCATCTTCTTGATGCGCTTGGCCGCCAGTGTGCCGATGTCCATCAGACACACATACTTGTCTGTGCGGCCGACATATTGCTCCTTGTGGTCTTCCAGGTACTGCCGGAAGGCGCCTTCGATGAGCGGACGGTAGTAGCCGTCGTCGAACTTCACATCCTTCAGCTCCGTGGCGAAAGTGGTGTGGCGGCAGTGGTCGCTCCAGTAGGTGTCCAGCACGCGTATCTCCGTCATCGTCGGATTGCGCTTCTCCTCGTCGTGGAAGTAGCGCTGTATGTGCTTGAAGTCGGCAAAGGTCATCGCCAGCCCCAGTGAGTCGTAGAGTTCCTTCAGCTGCGGCTCGGCCATATCCTTGAAACCGTCGAATACAATCACATCGGCAGGCTCGTCGAAGCGGTCCTCCAGCGTCGCCGGCTTCGGCCCGTCGGCGCGCCGGCTGTCCACGGGGTTGACGCAGTGCTTCACCACCGCTTCCTGCCACTCGCTTTCCACTTTCCACTTTCCGCTTTTCACTCCCGAAATGACATACGTCGTGGCGCTTTTGATGATGGGGTGCTCCGCGTCGTTCAGCAGGCAGACGCACTGCTCCGCACTGTCGGCGCGCTGGTCGAACTGGCCCGGCAGGTACTCCACCGTGAAGCAGAAGTCGCCCTCCTTGCAGGGAAACGTCTCCTCGTAGAGGTCGTCCACCGGCGGCTCGCTGAACACCGTCCCCTTCGCCTTCTCGTACGTCTCGTCGCCAACATTCTCGATGTCGTAGCGTATCAGCACGCGCACATCCTCGGCCTCGATGCCGAGGTATTCGCTCATTTCACTCTTCAGCTCCTTCGCCCTCACAGCATACGGAGCCTTCTTTTCAACAAAGATTCTTCTTACCATATCATTGATTTTTCATTTTTTCCAATCCATTGGCCATCGGCCTAAACCCATAACCTCTAACCTCTAACCTCTCACCTCTAACCTTAAACCTTAAACCTCCACAAACTGCCCCGGACGTTTTGCCATCTCCGCCCTGAAATACCTCTTCACCCGCGCCACGTCCGCCTCGTAGTCGTCCGTCGTCCAGATAGCCTCATCGAGCCATATCCTCTTGCGCCCGAAATCGATGCATGCCGGCACAATCGGCACGCCGGCCTGGTGCGCTATCTCCCAAAAACCCCTCTTCCATCGCTTCACAGGCTTCCGCGTGCCCTCCGGCGTAATCGCCAGGCTGAACACTTCGCCCTTCGCAAACTCCGCCACCGCGCGCCCTATCATGTCGTTCTTGCGGTTCCCACGGTCTATAGGTATGCCGCCCAACTTGCGCAGCAAACCGCCGATCGGCCACACAAAAAACTCTTTCTTGATGAAAATGTGCCCGTTCGTGTCGAGCGACCACAAATACGCCGCCCCAATCAGAAAATCAGACACCGCCGTGTGCGGCGCCACCGCAAACACACACCGCTCCAACTCCGGTCGCGACCCCGGCTCGGGCAGGCGGAAATCCCAACCGAGCATCTTTACTATAGCTATCCAGATCTTCTTCATTTCAAACTGCAAAAATACGCTTTTTTTTTCATTCTGTGCAACGTTATACAATAATTGCATCAAAAAATTCGACCCCTGTTTTTATATGTTGCAGTTTGTCAATGCATTGGCAATATCTCAAAAGGCACCTCCTGCCTCGTTGTACGCTATATGTACGCTACTTGTACAGTACTTGTACGTTTATAAAGCGTACAAGTACTGTACATATACTGTACAAGTACTGTACAACGGTGCTCCCGGTACCCTACCGGATATTGACTATCAGGGTGTTGCGTTATTGCCGATTTTTGTCTTTTTCTGTTTGTAATGTGTTGTGTGCCAGCGGGCTGAGTGTTGTTTTGGGGGTGGCGGCAGGGCTGGGATAAAAAAAACGGATGGCCACAGGCCATCCGTTATATTTCGTTGTCTCAGCTGTTTGGCTGTCAAATGCGGACCAGGCGGTGGGCGCTGGTGCCGTCGTCGGACGATACTATTATCAGGTATAGCCCTGGCTGCAAGTGGCTGACGTCGAGCGTGTAGGTGTCCGAGCCGACGGTGTAGGTGTCGATGACGGCTCCGTTTGGCGTGGCCACACTCACTTCGCGTATGCCGCTGCCGATTATGTTGACCACCGTGCTTGCGGGGTTGGGGTAGGCGCGGACTGCAAGGTTGAGGCCGAGGTCGATACCGTCAATGTTGCTGATGTATGGTTTGTAGCCCTGCGCGCTGGCGCTGATGAAGTATTTTGAATTGGATATGCTTTGCGGCAGGCTGATTTGCCCGAAGCCGTGGGCGTCGCAGTAGGTGGCACCGGCAACCTGGAGTGTGGCGCTGTCGACGACGGCCACGTAGGCATTGGCCACGCTGGTGAATTTCAGCACGTCGGCATCGGTGGTATCGGCTGAAAAGGGCATGTCTTTCGCCTTGCCGAGCCAGGGCATCATCGACGGGTCGCCCATGAGGTGATAGATTTCCCAGTAGTAGTGTGAGAAGAGGTAGGCTGCATCGTCGCCAGTGTAGCTTTGCACAGCCATATTGCCGTAGTAGACGATGCTGCCCATGGTGGAGCCGTGCTGCGAAAAGGGTTCGTTGTGTGTGTGGAAGAGGTGGTCGTACATACCGAGACGGGTGGCGCTGTAGGAGGGCGCTTTGTTGCCGTTGAATTCGCTTTCTCCGCGCAGTCCGACGGCCCAATAGAAGTCGTGTGTCCAGTAGGTCTCCTGGCTGGCGCCGACGTAGGCGGCGGCACCGGCATTGTCGGCCCGGCGCAGCAGCGCTTCGCCGAGACATTCGTCTTTGTTGAATTTGTTGCTCAGGCAGCAGTTGCCGATCATGATGGACGGCATGCCGATGTTGCTCATGTTGTTGGCGTTGTTGACGCTGAAGAGCGGTATGGACCAGCTGTTCCAGTCGCCGTGGGCGCTGTAGTTGATCCAGCCGTAGCCTCGGTTGTAGAGGTTGCGGAGGGTGTCCGCTATGCCCGAGGCTGAGCTGCTCCCTGTGACGCTGACGCCCGTCGGTGCGTACGACGTGCGGTTCTTGTAATAGCGTATCTCCTGATATCCGTTGGTGGAGGTGATGTATTGCGAGGCGGCGTAGTCCATGGTGGGGTCGGAGTAGTGGTAGGCGTTGTCGTACTGATTGCCGGCGTCGATGCCCGAAACGAGCACGGCGCGGCCTAGGTAGCTGTCGTCCTCGAACGAATAGCTCTCGTAGAGCATTATTTTGTTGATGATGCGGGCGAGGCTGACAGTGTCGGTGGCCGAGAGGCGGCCGTAGTAAGCGTCGGGCAGGTTGTCGCCCGACGTCCAGCTGGCATAGTAGAGGTCCGTGATGTGGTTGAGCATGCCGTAGTAATTGGTCACGCTGTTTGAGGGCATTTTGCTGTTGAATGCCGGAAGCTGGTCGTGGTCGCCGATGATGATTACAAACGTGGGCGCCGGTGCGTCGGCGGTGGCCTCGTCGTAGAGCGACTGCAGCTGTTCGGCCAGCTCGTTGCGGGCACCCGAACCGGTGCGCTCGCTCGTGTAGATGTCGACGAGCATTCCCTGGCGCCGCTTCCAGTCGGCGAAGGCTTGCAGCCGGCGACAGTCGAACCGCGCGGGGCTGACGATGACGAGGCGTATGGGCGAATCGCCGCTTTTGCTGCTGAAGCCAAGGCTGTTGAGCGATTGGCCCGCGTCGAATGCGGGTGTGTGGTAGCGCTCGTAGTGTCTGACGGTGGCTTTGCGGTCGGGATTGATGTATCGCACGGTGACGGTGGCTTTGCGGCAGATGACGGCTTTGTGGCTCACGGGATTGATGCTGACGGGCGCGAAGCGCAGGTGGGCCAGGCGGCGGTCGCGTGCCACACCGGCGGGTATGACCTCGGCAAGCGGCAGGCCGCTATAGGCATCGGTTGTATAGACCTCTTTGTTGCGCATCAGAACGGCTTTTGTGGTGTCGCTCTTGCGCCGGGGCGGCTGCTGTGGCATGACGTTCAGGGGCGGGAGGTCCACGGTGTCGTAGGCGGCATTGGCCACGCTGACCTCGAAACCGTCGCAGAAGGGCACCGTCAGCAGGCTGCTAATGAAGGGTACGGCTGGTGAACCGTACTCGCCGCCAAGCATATAGCCCTCGATGGCAGGATAGATGAATGTCTCGCCGCATAGATCTGCCTTGTCGAAGGCAACATCGGGCAGGTCGTATTGTATGATGAGTCGTGTGTAGTTATCCTCCACCACCTGCTGGGCGCTGAGTGTGAGTGCCGAAGCAATGGCAAGTACGGTGAATATCAGACGTTTCATAATGATACTATATTGAACATGTGTTGTATTTCGGGGTTAGGGGCGGTGATGGTTACGGGCTCGTGCCGCACAGGGTGTTCGAAGGTGATGCTGTAGGCATGGAGCGAGATGCTGCCGTCGGGATTGCTGCGTTCGGCGCCGTACTTGAGGTCGCCCTTGATGGGGCAGCCGATATTGGCCAGCTGGCAGCGTATCTGGTGGTGGCGGCCGGTGTGCAGGTTGATGTCGAGCAGATGGTAGCCTCCGTCGCTGACGGCAATGTCGCGGTACTCAAGCCGGGCCAGCTTGGCGCGTGCTTGCCCGTTGCTGACCACGTAGCTCTTGTTTCGCTCCTCGACCTTGACCAGCCAGTTTTCAAGCATCCCTGCCGGCTGCGGCGGGGCATTTTTGACCACGGCCCAGTAGTGCTTCTCGAAGTTGCGGGTGCGCACCAGCTCCACCATGCGGCTCAGCGCCTTCGAGGTCTTGGCCAGCAGCACCACTCCCGATACCGGCCGGTCCAGACGGTGTATCACGCCGCAGTAGACCTGTCCGGGCTTGTGGTCGCGCTCTTTGATATAGTCCTTCACGAGGTCAGCCAGACACGGGTCGCCGGTCTTGTCGCCCTGCGTAATCTGTCCCGGCAGCTTGTTGATGGCCATCAGGTGATTGTCCTCGTACAGTATTTGGTCGCCGATGGTCATACAATCTCTGCTATGGGGCTGATGCCGTTCTTCACCTTGTCTTGCAGGCCGACGTTGATCGGAAAGTCGAGCGGCAGGAAGATGTCCACCCTCGAGCCGAATTTGATGAAGCCCAGCTCCTGATTTTGCTTCACTGTGGTGTTCTCCTTGGCGTAGCACACTATGCGGCGGGCCATCACACCCGCCACCTGGCGCATCAGTATCTTTTGTCCGCCGGGCAGCCGCATGCCTATCTCGGTGCGCTCGTTGAGGTCGCTGCTCTTGGGATATGAGGCCACAAAATAGTTGCCGCGGCGGTATTTGACATACTCCACAGTGCCGTCGCACGGGTAGCGGTTCACATGTACGTCGGTGGCGCTCATGAAGATGCTCACCTGTATGCAGTCGCAGCCCATATAGTTTTTCTCATATACCTGCTCGATGGCCACTATCGTGCCGTCGGCAGGCGAGATGAGTTCGCCGCCGCTATCGGTGAATATGCGTCTCGGAATACGGAAGAAAGATGTCACCGCAAGGTCGAAAAGCAGCAGCAGGCACATGAAAAGATAGTGGAAAAAGGTCCAGTGGTTGACCATGAATATCATCGCTATCCATATCGCCGCCGTCACGCCGAGCGTGAGAAAGATTATTTTTTTGCCTTCGCGGTGTATTTTCATAACTGTACAAATAATAAGAGGTAAACATAAACCAGAGGCGTCGCCACAAGGAGACTGTCGAAGCGGTCGAGGAAGCCGCCGTGGCCGGGCATGATGGAACCGCTGTCTTTCACCCCGACGCTGCGCTTGAGCATGCTCTCTACGAGGTCGCCGAGTGTGTCTACCACGCTGCAGATGAAGCCCAGCACCAGCCAGTGGTACCATGCAATGGCGCTGTTGAAAAGCGGCCCCACAAAGACGGCCACCAGCAAGGTGACGACAACACCTATGGCTGTCCCTTCCCACGTCTTGCCGGGCGAATGGCGCTCCCACATCTTGTGCTTGCCAAGCAATGAGCCGCCCATGTAGGCCCCGTTGTCGTTCATCCACACCATTATGAGCACCATCACCAGTACATTGTACGGACTGTTGTGCAGCATCGGCATCAGTCCGAGCGGTATGGCGGCATAGAGCATCGGCAACATCGTGTAGGCTGCATCGCGGAAAGGCTGTTCGCTGTGGTACCACAGCTGTACGATGGCCACGATGGCAAACAGGGCAGGGAAGACCGTGTAGACCACCATCGTCGTGGCAAATCCAAGGGCGACATTCATCACCGGTATCAGGGCCAGCGCCGCAGTGGCAGCAAATGAGAGGAAGTAGCCCAGCGGCTTGCAGGGAGTCGCACCCTGACGCTCGACGATACGGAAAAACTCAAAGGTGCAGCCGCACGACACAAAAAGCAGGAAGGCGGCAAGGATAATGCCGCCTATGGTCTTGTCGCCCAGCAATGCACCGCTATAGATGCATCCGAGAAACAACACTACATAAACCACTGCGCTCGCTGCGCGTGTCCAAAAGTTCTTCATACCTCTTCGAAGTCTTTGTTGTCAACTGTATCTTCTGCCGGTTCGTTCTCTCCGGGTTCGACAGGGGCTGTCATTTCGTCGGTCTCAGTCGTGTCCCATGGGCGCGGACCGTAGATGCGCTCCAGGTCTTCGCGGAAGAGCACCTCTTTCTCGTAGAGCTGAGTGGCCAGCTGGTCGAGCTGCTCGCGATGGCTCAGCAACAGCTCTTTGGCTTTGGCGTAGGCCTCCTCCACCATGCGTTTCACCTCGCGGTCGATGGTTTCGGCGGTCTTCTCGCTGAAGGGCTTGGTGATGCCGAAGTCGCTCTGTCCGGTGCTGTCGTAGAAGCTGATGTTGCCCACCTCGGGGCTCATGCCGTAGTATGTCACCAAAGCCTGGGCCATCTTGGTGGCGCGCTCTATGTCGTTCAGTGCGCCTGTGCTTATTTTGCCATATACAATTTCCTCCGATGCACGTCCGGCCATGAGCGATGTCATTTCGTCGAACATCTGCTCGTATGTGGTGATCTGGCGCTCTTCCGGCAGATACCATGCGGCACCGAGGGCTTTGCCGCGAGGCACGATGGTGACTTTCACCAGCGGGTTGGCCCAACGCAGCAGCCAGCTGACCGAGGCGTGTCCGCTCTCGTGGTAGGCTATGGTGTGCTTTTCCTGGTCGGTGAGCACCTTGGTGCGCTTCTCCAATCCGCCGACGATGCGGTCGACGGCATCGAGGAAGTCCTGCTTGTCGATCTGCGTCTTGTTTTTGCGTGCGGCGCAGAGCGCGGCTTCGTTGCACACATTGGCAATGTCGGCACCCGAGAAGCCGGGGGTCTGCTTGGCCAGAAAGTCGCGGTCGACGTGCTGGTCGCTCGAAGGCTCGTTGTTGAGCTTCAGGTGTTTCATATGCACGGCGAATATGGCCTTGCGTTCCTCGAGGTCGGGCAGCTCGACGTATATCTGGCGGTCGAAGCGGCCGGCGCGCAGAAGGGCTTTGTCGAGCACGTCGGCTCGGTTGGTGGCGGCCATCACTATGACGTTGGTCGTGCTCGAAAAGCCGTCCATCTCGGTCAGCAGCTGGTTGAGGGTGCTCTCGCGTTCGTCGTTTCCGCCTGTGATGCCGTTCTTGCCACGTGCACGTCCAACGGCGTCGATTTCGTCGATGAACACTATGCAGGGGCTTTTCTTTTTGGCTTCTTCGAAGAGGCCGCGCACACGGGAGGCTCCGACACCGACAAACATCTCCACGAAGTCGGATCCGCTCATGCTGAAGAAGGGCACTCCTGCCTCGCCGGCCACAGCCTTGGCCAGGAGGGTTTTACCGGTGCCTGGAGGGCCTACGAGCAGCACGCCTTTCGGTATTTTGCCGCCGAGGTCGGTGTATCGCTTGGGGTTTTTCAGAAAGTCCACGACTTCCATCACCTCTTCTTTGGCTCCTGCCAATCCGGCCACGTCCTTGAAGGTGACATTGTTCTGCTTGGTGGCGTCGTATTGCTTGACATTGCTGCGGCCCATGCCGAATATACCGCCGAATCCGCCTCCGCCGTCGCCACCCATCTGGCGGCGTGTCCAGATGTTCATCAGCCAGAAGAAGAATATCAGCATCAGCAGCGGGCCGAAGAATACCATGAGCTCGCGCAGCGTGTTGCTTTGCTTTTCAATCTTGTAGCTGATGTGTTCGCCGGTCTTCTCCTCGACGATGGCGAGCTCTTTGTCGAAGTGCTCGAAGTTGCCGATGTTGTAGACGTAGACTCCTTGCGGTCCTTGCGCTCCGGTGATGGTGCGGCTTATGAGGTTGCCGTAGCTGGCGGTGTCGCGGCTCACGGCTTCGCGCTTCATGTGTATCTCGGCCACCTCTTCGTTGATTACGGTGATGCTTTCGTAGTCGTGGCGTTCGAGTATGGGCTGCAGCTTGTCCCACGTGATGGGCACCTTGCCTGCCGAACCTGAACCGCCGCCAAGCAGCAGCCATACGATGGCGAAGATGAGCACGCTGTACACAAACGGCATGATCTTCGGCCGCTTCGGCTTGTTGCCGTTGCCCATGGGCTGGCGGGGTTGTTTGGGTTGTTGTCTATCTTGTTCTGCCATGGTTCAATTTGCGTATATTAGCCAAGTGTCGGTCATTTAGTTGAGATACTCACCTCTTCGCCGTCGCTCCACAGTTCGTCGAGTCGGTAGAACTGGCGTTTTTCTTTCTGGAAGATGTGCACCACCACGTCGAAGTAGTCCATCAGTATCCATTCGGCGTTTTGGTAGCCTTCTACCTTGTGTGGGCCCATGCCGGTGGCTTTCTTGACTGTCTCGTGCACGGCGTCGCTCATCGCGCTTACGTGCGACGGCACGTTGCCGCTCGCTATCACAAAGTATTCGGCCGGTGCGCCGTGTACCTTGCGCAGGTCGAGTATGCGCACATCTATGCCTTTTTTCTCGTCGAGGGTCTGTGCGGCCAGCCGGGCCAGCACCAGCGATTCTTTTTCTTTATTGGTCATTGTTCTATTTTGTTCGCGGTCAGTGTTCTTGTTCCGTCGTTTTCTGTTATCTCCACTCTCACATAGCTCTCAGGCAGCAGCTCTTCTATCTTCTCGGTCCATTCGGTGAAGCAGTAGCATCCGCTGTAGAAGTACTCTTCATAGCCTATGTCGTAGGCCTCGGCCACCGACTTCATGCGGTAGAAGTCGAAGTGGTAGACCGGCTCGCCGTCGCCGCTGGTGTATTCGTTGACGATGGCAAAGGTGGGGCTGCACACGTTGTCGGCCACACCAAGCCCGGCGCATAGCTCTTTGATGAGGGTCGTCTTGCCGACACCCATCTTGCCGAAGAAGGCGAAGAAGCGGTCTTCCGGATATGTCCCCAGCAATTTCCGTGCCACTTCGGGCAGCTCTGCCACACTATGAATAACAGTCTCCATTATATCAACTTGTCAAACTGTCAATTTGTCAATCCTATCTCAGCCTGTCGGCGGCGCGCACCTTCATCTCGTCTTTTTTGATGCTGCGGTGCGCCAGAAGGAAGAATACGATGGCCACGATCGGCGCGTAGGCGCCGGCATGCCAGGTGATGCCCATGTCTGCGGTGGCCATGGTCTGGGCGATGGTTTTGCTGTAGGCGTCGACGGCCCAGAAGAAGAGCAGGAAGACGTAGACCACGTCGAGCAGGAAGGCCACGGCAACCACGCGCATCTGCCGCACGCGGTTTTTGTAGAGGAAGATGCTGGCTATGGCTATGACGGCCACGACGACGGCCAGCACCGTCAGCGGCCAGGTCTTGAAGCCGCTCACTTTCTGGCTGTATTCAATCACCGGTGCGCCGGTAATCATCTGGTTCATCATCTCGGGCGCGTCTTTGGCTACGAGGTTGAGCGATGCTTCGACGGTCTGTCCAGTCTGTTCGACGGTGGCGTGGTATTCGGCTGTGGGCACAAGGAAGCACAGCGCCATGCAGCATGCTGCCAGCACCAGCCAAAAGCTTTGGATTCTCTGTATCATTGTCGTTGTCTGTTTGTCTTTGTGAGTGTATTGTTGCCAAGCGCTGGCCGCCAATCGCTTATTCGATCGGCAGGTCTTGCGGCTTGCGCGTTTTCTTGATGACGGTGGCGTTTTTGATATACATGAAGCCCGGGTTGCCGCGCATCATGGTCTCGATGGCGGTGGCGTCGGCGAAGACGTAGTCGAGGCCCGAGATGTCGTTCTCGGCCAGCCAGGCCTGCACCTCTTCGGGCAGGGCCGAGGTCAGCAGCAGTATGCGTACACCGTTGTCTTCGGCCATGGTCAGGGCCATGCGCAGCGCGCGGACGCCCTTCTCGTCCACTTTTTCGATGTGGTGTATGGTGG
>JAFVWV010000067.1 GCA_017501495.1 Bacteroidales bacterium
GACGATGCGGCGGGTGGCGACGCCTTCGGCGCAGACCACACGCACGAGGTAGCTGCCTGCGGCGAGGCTGCCGATGTCGTAGCGGCCGGCCTCGGTGCCTTCGACGACCACGCGTCCGGCGGCGTCGAGCACCTGCACGCGACTCACGCCCTCGGCGGCCACGGTGATGTGGTCGGCGGCGGGGTTCGGGTAGACGCTGACCTCGGCATCATTCACATCGCCGATACCGGCGGGAGCGGCACCCTGGACGAGGGCCACCTCGTCGATGAGCAGACCGGAAGCACCGGTGGCATCCTGATGGCGGAAGGCAATCCAGATGGTCTGTCCGGCATAGGCGCTGAGGTCGATGTTGCCCTCGGTGTAGTAGTCCTCGCCGGCACGGTTGACGTCGAGCTGGCGGGCGGCGCGCACCTCGGTGAAGTCGCTGATGGAAGCGGGCTCGCTGGTGGCCACAAGGACGCTGTAGACGGGGCTGTCGCCGAGGGGCGACGAAGCGAAGTAGTTGAGATGCCACTGGCCTTGCGGCACAACGATGGCGGGGCTGTAGGCCACATTGTCGGCATTGAGCTGCTCGCCGAGGCCGAAATAGGAATAGTAGGTCCAGCCGTAGGAAGGATAGTTGCCCCACGAGATGATGGCGGAGTTGCCGGCCTTGGCGAAAGCCTGGCCGCCGACACCGGCCTCATAGCCCATGGCGACGAAATCTTCGTCGATATCGTTCCAGGAGTAGCCGTCGGCATCGTTGTCGATAGCGGTCCAGCAGCCGAGGCCGTAGTCGAGGCCGTAGCTCACGGGAGCCTCAGCGGTGCTCTCGCAGTTGTAGATATAGATGCTGGCGGTGGCGTTGCCGGTACCGGCAGCGTTGGTGACGGCCAGCGAGATGGCGTAGGAGCCTTCGGCGGCACCGGCCCAGCTGGCGCTGACGGCGTCGGTGGTGGCGCTGGCGGGAGTGGCACCGTTGATGGTCCAGGCATAGGTCACATCGAGAGCCGAAGCCACAGTGGCGCTCAGGCTGACGGCATCGGTGGTGCGGGCGCTGCGGGGAGCCACGATGGCGGCCTCGGGAGCGGTGACGGCACGCAGCTCGGGCATAGCGATGGCGAGGGCAACGGCGGTGGTGTCGCTGTCGTGATGGCGGAAGACGACCTGAATGTCGGTGCCGCTATAGCTGGCGGGGATGAGGAGCTTGCGCATGTAAATCTCGGCGTCGGTGGGGGTGTTCTCGCTGAAGAGCACCTCGTCGTCGTTGCCCTCGGAGCGGATGATGACGCTGTAGTGGTCGCCCGAAGAGGTCGGGTAAACGAGGTATTTCAACTCAAACTGGCCTTCGGCCGGGATGGTGAAGAGGGGCGAAACGAGCGAATTGTCGACGCCGTCGATGAAGTTGCCTTCGTCGTCGGTGGACCAAGAGACAGCCAGCCAGGCGGTGTCGGCATTCCAGAGGCCGAAATAGCCGGTGTTGGTCTCCCAGCCCTCGCCGTGCCAGCAGGTGCCGTCCTGGTTGAACTGGAAGGCATAAGGCAGGGCGTTGGGGGCGGTGCAGTCGAGCACCTCGACAGTGAGGGCGATGGTGTCGTTGCCGAAGTCGTTGTGGACGGCGAACTGCACGGTGTAGGTGCCGGCGGTGGCGAAGGTGGCGTTGGCCACGGTGCTGTCGGTGCGGTCGAAGGTGGCATCGGTGCAGATCCACTCATAGCTGACGTTCTGGTCGAGGCCGGAGGTCATGGTGCCGGTGAAGGTGGCTGCAACGCCCACATAGGCATAGGCAGGACCCTCGGCGGCGGCAATGGGGGCGCGGTCGTCCATGACGGCGATGTCGTCGATGATCATGACGAACTGGTCGGTGCACTCATGATGACGGAAAGCGATGTAGACGGTCTGGCCGTTGTAGGCGCTGAGGTCGACGCTGTGGCGCGTGAAGTCGGCGCTGCTGATGGTGATGTCGGCCAAGGAGGTGGTGAAGCTGGCAGTCAGGCTGTCGGTGGTCGAGATGAGCACGCTGTAGTGCTCGGCCGCGTAATCGGCGTCCTGGGCGGCGTCGTACCACACGAGGCTCAGGCCTTCGCCGAGGGTGATGGCGGGCGAGATGAGCCAGTTGTCGGGCGTCAGGGCGATGCCGGACTCACCAGCCGCAGTCCACGACTCGGAAGCAATAGCGTAATTGCCGCTATTGACGCTGTAGTTGCCCGATTCATTGTTGTTGCTGACGAGCATCCAGTTGAAGCCGTCGCCGTCGGCGTCGACTATCGTCCAGCCGTCGAGGCCGTTCTCGAAGCCCTGGGTGTACGGGAAGTCCGAGATCTGGGCGTTGGCAGCAAAGCCGAAGATGGCGGCTGCTGCGAGAGTAAGTACTTTTTTAAACATAATACATTGTTTTTTTGATTAATAATGATGTTATTCTTCGTGATAATAGACGCGGCGCACACGTGGCGAGACAGCGGTGAGCAGCTCGTAGGGGATGGTGCCGGCGGCGGCGGCGTTGCGCTGCAGGAGGTCGCCTTCGCCGAAGATGACCACGCGGTCGCCCTCGGCACAGTCGACATCCGTGACATCGAGGAAACACATGTCCATGCAGATGCTGCCGACGATGGGCACCTCGCTACCGTTCACAAGCACATGGCCGTGGCCGTAGCCGAGGTGGCGGTGGAGGCCGTCGGCATAGCCGATAGTGATGATGGCAATGCGCGAAGGCCGCTGAGCCCGCCAGCGCTGACCGTAGCCGACGACGTCGCCTTGAGGGATGGACTTGACCTGCGAGATGCGCGTCACCAGGCGGCTCACCTGCTGCAGGTCGGCCTGCACCTCGGGTTCGGGGGCCACGCCGTAGAGGCCTATGCCGAGGCGCACCATGTCCATCTGCGCTTCAGGAAAGCGGCTGATACCGCTCGAGTTGAGTATATGTTTCATGCCGGGCATACCGGCGCTCCAGCTGCGGAAACGGCTGATCTGCATGTGGGTGAAATCGTCCATTGCAGGATCGTCGGCGCAAGCCAGATGCGAGAAGCAACTGACGACACGCAGGGTGCCCACCTGCCCGGCCAGAGCCTCGGCAAGGCGCGGCAGGTCGTCGCCGGTGAAGCCAAGACGGTGCATGCCGGTGTCGAATTCTATATGTATCGGGTAAGCTTCGCTCTGATGCAGGCGCACACGGTCGGCGAACAACTGCATGATGCGGAAGCTGTAGATATCGGGTTCGAGGTGGAAACGGATGATATCGTCGAACGAGGCCTCTTCGGGGTTCATGACCATAATGGGCAGCGTGATGCCGCCACGGCGCAACTCGACGCCCTCGTCGGCATAGGCCACGGTGAGATAGTCGACATGGTTGAACTGCAGGGCGGTGGCCACCTCTACCCTGCCAGCCCCGTAGCTCGAAGCCTTGACCATGGCCATCAGGCGCGTATTGGGCTGCAGCCGGCTGCGGAAATGATTCAGATTGTGCACCAACGCATCGAGGTTCACCTCCATGACGGTCTCGTGGTTCTTGCGCTGCAGAAGCTTGGCTATATGCTCGAAGCAAAAGACACGGGCGCCTTTCAGGAGAATGGTCTGGTTGGAGAAAAGCGAGAAATCGTAATGCTCGATGAAATCGCGCGTCGAAAGGAAGAACTCAGCCTCGACGTCGCTGAAACAATCGCTGCAACGCGAGATGGCCTCGCCGATACCGATAAGCCGCGTGATGCCACGGCGCACGATGAGCGACGCCACCTGAGAATAAAGTTCGCGGTCGGGCAGACCGGTCTGCATGACATCGCTCAGGATGAGAGTCTTATTGAGATGCTGACGCACATGCTGAACATAGTCGAGAGCAATGGTCAGCGAATTGATATCGAGGGAATAGCTATCGTTGATAAGCAGGTAGTTGCCCAAGGCCTCGTTCATTTCGAGACGCATCTCCACGGGAGCGAGGGCAGCGCAACGGGAAGCCACATCGCCGGGTTCGCAGCCGAGCAGGAGCATCACTGCGATGCAATGCATGGCATTCTCGCGCGAGGCGCGGTCGACAAACGGTATCGTAACCTTGAATGACGCTCCGTTATAGCCGATTGAGAGCTCGGTGCTGTGCTCACTGACATCCTCGGACAAGAGCTGCACATCGTTGTCGGCGGCAGTACCCCACGTGAAGCGGCGGATGTGACGGAAACGTTCGACATCGGACACCACAGAGTGAATGTCCTTATGGTCTGAACAATAGACAAGGGTGTCGCAGTGGGTGAAGAGCTGCAGCTTTTCGGCTATCTTCTGTCCGCGGGTGAGGAAGTTCTCGTCGTGGGCCTGTCCGATATTGGTGAAGACCCCGATGGTGGGGCGTATCACATTCTGCAGACGAGGCATCTCACCGGCCTCCGAGATACCAGCCTCGAAAATACCGATGGCATCGGCATCTGACAGTTGCCATACAGAGAGAGGTACGCCTATCTGCGAATTGTAGCTCTTGGGGCTGGCGCAGACACGACGGTCCGGACTGAGCAACTGCACGAGCCAGTCCTTGACAATGGTTTTGCCATTGCTCCCCGTGATGCCTATTACGGGTATGTCGAACAGAGCCCTGTGCGCGGCGACGACGGTCTGCAGCGCTTCGATGACATTGTCGACTCGCCATACATTCACGCCCTCCGGCACAGTGTCGCATTCTGCCGGAACAACGAAATCGCGCACACCTTGCGCAATCAAATCGCCGATATAGCGACAGCCTGTGTTGCGTGCGGTGGGGATGGCAAAAAAGACGGTGCCGCGAGGGTCGACCAGTCGGCGGCTGTCGGTGAGCAGGTGGAGTATCTCGTCGTCTGGCGCCACCATGGCGCTCGACACGGGATGTATCAATTCATTAATATCGCTTGCTTTCATGTGTGTTTAAGCATATGGTAGCCAACACGGCACTCAAGGCACCGCCGGCTACGACAATAGTTGTTGTTGAGTTGAATCAAAGCTTGGCTCTCTGCAGCATTGCCAGGAGTGATACCGTACGATTGCCACCGGCGGATGATGGCGTTGTCTTCCGCCGGCAACTGGCTGAGCAGCGAGATGGCTTGGTCTTTGTAATGTTGCTGACCATGAGTGATGCCATAGACAAACAGGAGCGGTACCCATGCATTGATGATAAGCAGTCGGGCCTGCATCTTGCCTATATGCTTGGGCATCGATTTATCCGTCGGGTGGTCGAACTGGTAATGGTTGTGCCAATACGCAGAAGCCTCCTGCTTGAAAAGACGCTCTATATCGTGCACGTCGGTCATAGAGAGCATCGTGGAGAAAAGGCTCGACGACTCGGCAATAAGATGCGCGAACTGACTGATGCGTATAGTCGGGAACGCCGACGGACGCAGACAGAAGAATTTCCAAAGATAGGCGTCGATGGGCTTGAGTCCGGTTCCAGCACGCAGAGCATTGTAGTCGGACTGCAGACGACGCGGGTATTCGTCTTCGAAATAGCCCTCAAGCAGGCCGGCCTGACCCATCAGGACAGCCTCTATGCGTTGTGGGTCGTCTTTCCAGCGCGACAATAGGCGCTGGTCGGTGGCTTTGGCCATTAACTCGAACGGCACCGCATTCACGCGGCCTCCGAAATAATGGGCAATAAGCCAATAGCAAGTCTGTTCCCAGCCGCCACGACTCTCTTCGAGCAGGCGGCGCACTGTCTGCGACTTTTCCTCTATGCGTTCGAGCACGAGGCGCTCGATATACGAATTAAAAATAAAACCGGGCACTTCGTTCAACCTGCGTCCACAGGGTATAGTCTCTTCCATCGACGGTGCCATCAGGACTTCGTAATTAGCCACAAGCGATGGGTGCATATAACGCTTCAGCTCCAGCGTCTGCGGCTTACGGCCGTTCTCCAACGCGATATCACAATCATGCTCGTATACGACATGAAGCACAATGCCATTGTAGGCCTTGTCACGCGAATGGTTATGCGCACGCCAGTCGGAAGTGCGGATATGTATCTCTACATTGCCGACCCATTCCACGTCGCCAATACGCAGGCGGGCATTGAAAAAATCAGGGCCGGCGTCACGATTCAGTTCTCCTGCATTCAACACGACAACAGGCTGGCCATCGGTTGTGGTCAGCCCGCGGTCGAGCATTTGATGCTGCCAAATATAGTGCAGGAAGGCCTCTGTCATCAGTTGAACATTTCTTTCATCTTGTCGAAGAAGCCCCGCTCCTGCTTAGTCGGATTTGGCTGGAAGTTGTCGTGCTTCTGCAGATCCTCGAGAGTCTTTTTCTCGTCCTTGCTAAGGTTCTTGGGTACCCATACGTTGAGGCACACCAGGAGGTCCCCCCTGCCATAGCCGTTGAGCACCGGCAAGCCCTTGCCTCTCAACCGCACCACACGACCAGACGGCGTACCTGGCTCTATCTTTATCTTAACCTTGCCGCCGAGGGTCGGTATCTCTACCGAGGCTCCGAGAGCCGCCTCGCTGAAGGTGATAAATGCGTTGTAATAGAGGTTGGCATCCTGACGCTCGAAGGTGTCATGCTCCTGTTCCTCGACAAGGACTATGAGGTCGCCGGCGATGCCGCCGTGAGGGGCGGCGTTACCTTGGCCGTGCATGGCCAGCTGCATGCCATCCTGTACGCCGGCTGGTATATTGATTGTGATGATTTCATCGCTTTTGACGATACCGTCACCGTGGCAGTCATGGCATTTGTTCTTTATAATGCGTCCTTCGCCGCCGCACTGCGGACATGCACTTTGGGTCTGCATCATGCCGAGCATGGTACGCTTGGTTTCTGTCACGACACCACTGCCGTGGCAGTGCGAGCATGTCTCGTAGCTGCCATCCTTGGCTCCAGTGCCTCCGCATGTCTTGCATGGTACATATTTGCTGACCTTTATCTTCTTCTCGCATCCGCGGTCTATTTCTTCGAGGGTGAGTTTGACCTTGATGCGAAGGTTCGTGCCGCGCAACACGCGTCTCTGCGTTCCGCCGGCTCCGCTGAAACCGCTGAAACCGCCGCCGAAGCCACCACCGAAAAAGTCGCCGAATATGCTTCCAAACTGCGAGAAGATGTCGTTCATATTCATACCGCCCTGGCCGTAGGCTCCATCCATTCCGGCCATGCCGAATTGGTCGTAGCGCGCCTTCTTGTCGGGGTTGCTCAACACGTCGTAAGCTTCTGCAGCCTCCTTGAACTTCTCCTCTGCTTCTTTGTCGCCGGGGTTGCGGTCAGGATGGTATTTGAGGGCCAACTTGCGGTAGGCCTTTTTCAGTTCATCCGGTGTGGCGTTTTTGTCAACGCCAAGCACTTCATAATAATCTCTCTTTGCCATTTATTCACTCTCCTTTCTTGCTCAGAATGCCACAACGACCTTGGCATAACGGAGCACTTTGTCGTTCAGATAGTAGCCTTTCTCCACAACGTCGACCACCAGTCCTTTCTGGCTTTCGTCTGTGGCGGGGATTCTGGTGATGGCCTCGTGCAGGTTTTCGTCGAACTTTTCGCCTTTCACTTCCATTGCCTTCAATCCCTTTTGTTCTAATATCTTTATCAATTTGTTGTATATCAGCCGTACACCTTCGTCGTCGCCGGTGGCTGCCAGCGCGCGCTCGAAATCGTCGATAACAGGCAGAATGGCCTTCATCATCTCGCGGCTGCCGTTGAGCAACAAATCGGCTTTCTCAACGGTGGTACGCTTGCGGTAGTTCTCATATTCTGAATAGAGGCGCAGATACTTGTCGTTCAAGGCTGCAAGTTTCTCGCCCAGTTCCTGCACCTTGTCTTCCTCTTTTGGCTCTTCTTGTGCTTCGGACTGTTGCCCTTCGGTCTGTTCAACCTCTTGCTGGTTGATTTTTTCTTCGGTCTGTTCTGTATTATGGTCTTTCTTACTCATGTCTGTAGTTGTTTTTTAGTCTTGTTATAGCAAAATACCTGCCAATGTCAGTGCCGACTGCCATTTTGTCACCATCTGAACACATCGTGCGGCGAGCGAGGACGGCGTGCGGTCAGCCATCTGAATCCGGGCAGGCGTTTCAGTTCATCGGGCAACTGCATTACAGGGTATGTCTGCATGTCAGGTTTGTCGTATGTCACCACCCGCGATGCCGACCGTGTGCTGTCGAAATAGATGCGCATATCGGTACCCACTCCGGCGTTGACGCCCACGAGCTGCATCCGGCCATCGCTGCCTTCTTCTGTGATGTAGAATACCGACTGTGCATTGCCCAGAATATCCACGTAGTCTGGTTCACCGTTAGTGAAATAGACCACTCCCTGGCGACCTTTAAGCTGGTTGTATTTTTCGCGGTCGACCTGTTCTATGGCGAAACAGTCGGTACGCATATAAGCCCGCACGATACCGTTGCTGTCGTGCAAGAGGCTCAGCGTATCTGCCGTGCACTGGTAATGGGCATACCATAGCACGGGGTCGCGATAGAGAGTCAGCGTCGAGTCGGCTGCCGAATAGAATGCCGAGTCGCACATGGCCTGCGCGTCGCGGCGGAAGACTTTGACTTTATAGTTGGCTCTTACAGTGGCGAGCTGGTTCAGGCTGTCGTTGGTGACGTAGACAGTGTCGCCATGCAGGAACAGCGAGTCGCCGCCGTCGACAAAAAGCACGTGTGCACTGTCGGTGACGAACGAGAAGCGGTGTTTTTGATGGGTCTCGCCGTAGCGGCCTGTGCAGGTGAGGTCATTGATGGAGTCCACTATCTTTACATGACCGAACGCTTTGCCGTATTCCATCACTTCGTCGTAGTAGAGTGTATCGCTGTCTATCATGCGGCCCTGGTTGTCGACGTGCGACCCACGAAACGATATGGCGAACCGCGTGTCGGTGTTGTAGTCGCCAAGCTCGCTGTAGATGGTCGACGAGTCGCTGTAGATATGTGTAGGGCTCTCGAAATGGGCCACCTTGCTGACGGTGTTGTACACCAGCGTGTCGGTGACCAGAAGCATCGTTGAGTCTCTCAGGTGCACGTCGTTGTAGATGTAGAACTCTTTGACTTCCGAGTTGTACTCACCCTGCCGGCTGTCGAGTTTTCGGTCGTCGCTTGTGGCACGTCCCCACTCGGTATAGTAGGCTGTGGCTCGGTTGCGTTCGTATGTCAGATGGTTGGCCTTCAGCACCGTGCCGCCGTCGATAAGCACCACCGTGTCGGCCCAGATATCGAGCACTCTCGTGTTGCCGTCGTAGTAGAGCATATCTCCGTCGATGGTAGTGGTGTCGCTGAGTGTGATGTGTACCCCGACGAATGCCGTGAAGCTGTTCTCCTCGGTGTTGTAGTGGGCCGAGTCGGCCTCGAGGGTCATGCCCTCGTGCGTGGCCACCACACCGTTGTAGAGTATCCACACCGACGGTCTCTCGGCATCGCGCGACCCCATTCCCGAAGTGTACTCGATGAGTTTCTGTGCCCGCACCCCAAGCGAGGCTGCGAGCAACAGTGCCAGTATAACTGCCTTTCTCCTCA
>JAFVWV010000068.1 GCA_017501495.1 Bacteroidales bacterium
TCCGGTAGGCGACCGGGAGCGCATATCAACGATACATCAACGATATATCAACGATATTTCAACGATTGCAATCGTCGAAATATCGTTGATATATCGTTGATGTATCGTTGATGTGCCCTCCCGGTTGCCTGGTGGATTTGAAAAAAATATTTGCCGTATCGGAAAAAGTTCGTATATTTGCCTTTGTCGCCACGGCGGTATACTCGACAGAACACTATTGAAACTCAATCTTTTGTGCTGAATATTTAATTTAAAACAACATATTGTAATGAAGAACAACAAGAAAAGTTTGCTGTTGGCCGTTGCGCTTACATTTGCGCCGTTGCTGGCTATGGCACAGTTGCCATTGCCTTATCAAAATGGTTTTGAGCAATATGCCGGTGGGAGTATCTCTGAAGGTATTGTCGCACCGAGCGATTGGACCGCCACCGGTACCTTCGAGTACGATTTGGGATTTTTTTCTATCGGTGTGTTCCCGGGAGTCTCTGCCGACCTGGCTCATCTGGGCTCCAACTCATTGACGTTTATGGCTGTGGCCGGAAGCGACAACTTTATAGCCACACCGTTGCTCGACCATGACGCCGACGAGCTGTTGATCAGTTTCTGGCTGGCGGTGTCGACATCTGGCGGGCTCACCGTGGGAGTGATGACCGATCCGGCCGACACTACCACTTTCGTCGCGGTGCAGGATGTGCAGTGCATCGAGAGCAGTGGCAGTGGCGATCCAGTTTTCGCCGAGCAATCCATTGTCACCGAAGGACTCGACATAGCCGGACCTGTGGCCATCGCATTCAGATTCACCAGCACTGCCAATCCTGAATACGACAACGCAAGTTGGATATTCATTGACGACCTGATGGTGAGCGCCAATACCGACTGCGAACCGCCCACGTTCCTGACTGTCGGCGAGACGACCTACAACTCGGCTCAGCTGAGCTGGACCGGCACTTCCGACCTTGGCTTCGAGGTGCGCTACAACACCAGCGGCGATGTGAACGACCCCGCCACCGTGACGTTCACTGCGCCCGCTTCGCCGGTCACCCTCACAGGCCTCGATCATGGCACCGTCTATTACGCCTGGGTCTCCACGCTGTGCGAGGGCGAGGCTTCACCGATAATGCCCGTCAGCCCGTTCAGCACCGACACGGCATGCTATACGCTTGCCAGCGCCGAGGTGACGTCCGTCACTGCCTCGTCGGCGGCCCTGAGCTGGACCTATCTTGAGGCCGGCGAGCCCCACGCCGGGGTCGATATCCGCGCCGTAGACCTGACCGACACCACGGCCGCCCCCATAGAGACGGCATCCACCGGCATCAGCACCTTCGTCACGGGTCTTGTGGAAGGCCACCTTTACGCATTTGAACTGCGCACCCTCTGCGACACCTTCAGTGCCGAACCGATGGTTCTGCACGCCGTGCCCAGCGGCACTCCCTGCGCCGAGAGCTCGGTGGAGGGCAGCACGCAGAACTCCTACCGTTACCCAATCTACAGCGGCTACGAGCACTCGGCCAGCCTGATGCTCTATCGCGAGGCCGACCTGGCCGGTGTGAGCGAGATAAACGCCATAGCGCTGCGCACCACCAACGCTGTGCCTACGTATGCTCACAATGTGAGCGTCTATATGGCCGCCACGGCCGACAGCGTGGTGTCGGCCGTCGTCAGCCTCGACACCCTTGTGCAGGTGGCCGACAGCGTCGAAGTGCATGCATGGAACGCCGGATGGATGTATATACCGCTCGACACCACATTCAGCGTGGTTCCGGGACAGAACCTATACATAGCCCTGCTCAACGACAACGACGACTACGCCGAGGGTTATGGTGATGAACCATTTGTGCGCTATGGGCTGCACGCCGCCGGCTACCAGGCCATGCGCTACCGCTGGGATGAACTTCCTTTCGGCACCGACACAGTTTCGTTCACCGTCATCAACGAACTGCCCGACATGCGCTTCTACGGCGAATGCGCAGCCCCTGTCTGCGAGCCCCCGTCGGTGACGGTCGGCGCCGTGGAGACAGGCAGCATCAGTGTGAGCTGGCTCAACGAGCTGAGCGGCCTCTTCCTGCCGCAGGTGCGCGCCGTCGGCGACACCGCTTGGACCTCCCTCGCCACCACCACTGGCCATGAGGCCACCTTCGACAACCTTGAACCCGCTACAGCCTATCTGGTTCGCGTGGGCAATATCTGCCCTGGCGGCGACACGGCTTTCTGCCCCGCTTTGCCGGCTTGGACGCTCTGCGTGGCCGTCAGCGCGCCGCATACCTATTCGTTCATGCAAACCATAGACCACTGCTGGACAACGGCCCCCGACGTGACGGTCTCCAACGCCGGCCCTGGCGGCTACGTAGCCCTTGAGACCTCTTACGGCACCCAACGCAACTGGATGGTCACACCCGAATTGGAAGATCCCATAGAGACCCTGCAGCTGCGTATCCGCGCCAACGACTACTGGAACCGCGACAGCGTGCTCAGCATCGGTGCCTGCAACGCCGATGGCGGCGGCGTGGAATGGATAGACCACGTGCATGTGCCTTACTCGACCACTGTATACAGCGAATTTGTTGTGCGCCTCAACGCCTATGACGGCGACAAACACCACATCATCCTCCGCAGCGGCAACATGCGCCTGCGCCAGGTGGCCATAGAGCCGCTCGACCCGTGCGCGCAGCTGACAGACCTTGCGCTCGACACCGCCACCACCACTGCTGCCACCCTGAGCTGGACCGACGTCAACAACGCCGGCAGCTATCAGATTGAGTATCGGATTGCTGACGATACGGCAGCCTCGTGGACGGCCCTGACGGCCGACACCGTCAGAGTGTCCATTTCGGGCCTCGACGCCGGCACGCGCTACACTGTCCGTGTACGTGCACTCTGCTCGCTGACCGACACATCGCTGTGGTCATCGCTGTCATTCATCACCGAATGCGACGCTGTGAGCGAATTCCCATGGACTGAAGGTTTCGAGGGCCAGAGCAACCATTGCTGGCACATGTTGGGTTACAACACCACCGAAATCGACGACTGGAAAATAGCCACCACCGACCCACACAGCGGTAGCAGCTATGCCTACTCCCCAAAGAGCGCCGCACAGACGTCGGACGAGTGGCTCGTCTCGCCGGTCATCAACCTGCCGGCCGACGATGCTTTGGAACTCGAATGGTGGGGCCGCAACCCCTCCGGCAATATCGGATACTACTCGAGCTACATAGTCCTCGTTTCGCCGACGGCCAGCCTCGACAGAGAATCGTTTGTAGACACTCTCGAAGTGGTCGATGCCGATGCCGAATGGACCCTCCACAATGTATCGCTTGCCGATTATGACGGCCCGGTGCGTATAGCCTTCTGCCACAACGGCTTTAACGGCGGCGGCGTGCGTATCGACGACATTGCCGTCATGCGAATCGAGCTTCCCGGATGCGTACCTCCGACCGACCTGACCGCCACACGCGTCAGCGAACAGGCCGCCAGTGTCAGCTGGATGCCCGGCAACGACTACCACAATGCATGGCAGCTTGAAGTCGCCGACGCCGACGGCAGCAATGTGCGCACTTTCGAGGCCAGTTCCATTCCATACATCGTCAGTGGCCTCAGCCTCGGCAGTACATACAGCCTCCGTGTACGCACCAACTGCGGCAACGGGGTCTACAGCATCTGGACGGATCCGCTCACCTACGTGCATGAGTCCGACGGCATCGATGCCGCCGAAGCCTCGGCAGTGCGTCTCTATCCCAATCCTGCGACAACGAGTGTTGCCGTTGAAGCCGACGAGATGTCCGAAGTCAGCATACTTGACATCAGCGGTCGCGAAGTCTACTGCAGCCCGCAGGCAGCCCTGCGCCATTGCATCGACCTTGCGCAGCTGGCACGCGGCAGCTACTTCGTCCGTGTCACCGCCGCCGGCACGGCTACAGTGCGTAAGCTGACGGTACGTTGAAGAAACCATTTTGCCAATTAAAAAAAAATACATATCTTTGCCTGCATCGGGTTCTCGACCCGATGCAGGCAAAGATTTAAAACATAACGATTTAAATATAATGAAATACAAACGCATTTTGCTCAAACTGAGTGGTGAATCGCTCATGGGTGCCCAAAGCTACGGTATCGACCCGCAGATGCTGACCCAGTATGCTGCCGACATCAAGCAGGTGGTCGAACGCGGATGCCAGGTGGGTATCGTCATCGGCGGTGGCAATATTTTCCGCGGCCTTACCGGCGCTGCCGGTGGCATGGATCGCGTGCAGGGCGACTACATGGGCATGATGGCCACCCTCATCAACAGCATGGCTCTTCAGGCAGAGCTCGAGAAACAAGGTATGCGCACCGAGCTGCTCGGCGGCTTGGCCATAGAACCTATCTGCAAAGCCATGAGCCGTCGCCGTGCTATCGAGGCCATGCAGGAAGGCCGCGTCGTCATCATCGGAGGTGGCACAGGCAACCCCTATTTCACTACCGATACCGCCTCGACTTTGCGTGCCATCGAGATGCAGGCCGACGTGATACTGAAGGGCACACGCGTCGACGGCGTATACACCGCCGACCCCGAAAAGGATCCGACAGCTACGAAATACACCCGCATCAGCTATGCCGAAGCTATAGATAAAAAACTGAAAATTATGGACCTCACGGCATTTGCGTTGGCCGACAGCAACCAGTTGCCCATCTATGTTTTCGACATGAACCGCCCCGGCAACCTGCTGCGTGTGGTAGAAGGTGAGGAAATCGGCACCCTGGTGGGGTAGAATTGATATTAACCTGTTGAATTAACGAATCAAACACATTCAGATATGAACGAATTATCGAAAGCCTGCCTCGACGAGGCAAAAAACAGCATGAAGAGCTCGCTCAGTTTCCTGGATAAGGAACTGGCAAAAATCCGTGCCGGCAAAGCCAATCCCGGCATGCTCGACGGCGTCAAGGTCGACTACTATGGCACTATGACCGAAATCAGCCAGGTGGCCAACATCAACACTCCCGACGCCCGTTCCATAGTTATCCAGCCTTGGGAGAAGACCCTCGTTGGAGCCATCAACAAGGCCATCCTCGATGCCAACCTTGGTTTCACTCCCCGCCACGAGGGCGACATACTTCGCATCGTCGTTCCTCCGCTTACCGAAGAACGTCGCAAAGAACTCTGCAAGGCGGCCAAGACTGAGGTCGAGAATGCAAAGGTCAACGTACGCAACGTGCGCCGTAAGATCATGGACGAGGTGAAGAAACTGAAAGACAAATCTGTGCCAGAAGATGAGGTGAAGCAGGTCGAGAAAGAGCTGCAGGATATTACCGACAAGAACATTGCCGAGTGCGACAAGATTTATACCGCCAAGGAGAAAGAGATCATGAGCATATAGTGCCTATGACCATTCATTCTTTTGACTCTTTGGAGTCAACCAACAAATACTGTGAAGCCCTCGACCTCAATGAAGTCGGGGACTTCACTTGTTATTGGACTCTTCGGCAGACGGCGGGCATAGGGCAGCGCGGCAACCATTGGCATGCCTCACCGGGACAGAACCTCACCTTTAGCCTCGTGCTGAAGCCCACGTTTCTGCCAGCCGACCGTCAGTTTAGGCTGACGCAGACCATTTCGCTCGCTTTGGTCGACATGCTCTCGGCTTTCAATCTGCCATTTTCGGTCCATATCAAATGGCCCAACGATGTATATGTTGGCAATAAAAAAATATGTGGAACCCTTATCACGACCCGCCTTCATGGCTCTCACATAGAATCGGCCATCTGCGGAATAGGATTGAACGTCAATGAGACCTGTTTTCCGGATTGGGTGCCCAACCCAACGTCGCTGCAACAACTGACTGGCAAGAATTATGACCTTGAGACGTTGCTGCAGCATTTGCTTCAATGTATCGACAGGCGTTATGCAGCGCTTCGCCGTGGATATGACCCTCAGTCAGAATATCTGGCCCACTTGATGAATCTTGGGCGGGCTGCAAAGTATATTTACCAAGACGATGAGATAATGGCCGTCATAACGGGTGTCGACGATTTCGGCCGCCTGCAGCTCACAACAGCCGACGGCCGTCGTCTCTCATGTGCTATGAAGGAGATTTCTTATGTCTCCTACCTGGCTTGATGCATTATTTTTTTGATTAGTAATGCCGCCACTGCATCATACTGTTCTTCAGTGTCGGCGCAGAAAATGTAGACCGCTCGGCTGAGGTACGAGATGCCGATGTAGCAGCTGCCCGAGATGTCCAGATGCTCGTCCACCACAGGTGCGTTGTCGCGCGGATTACTGCGGCTGCGACGGGCAAAGAGCACTGCGTCGTAGCCCTCGCGTAGCGATTCCTGTTGCTGCGGCGAGAGGTCGCCGATATAGAATTCGCTCTTCATCCATTCCCAACCTTCGTCATCTTCGGCTTCGACCACCGTCACGTCGACGCGAGACGTGCTGTCGATGGCAAAGCCGCGCACCGACGCCACCTTCACCCCAGACTGCGATGCGTAGCGCTGGTAGAGGTCGGTCTGCGCCGAAAGGCTAATTATGTTGAGCATTGCAGCTGCCAAGACTGCTAACCCTTTGCACCATAATGTGTATCCTGTAAACCGTTTCATGCTGAGAGGAATTTCCAGATGTCGCTGATTACCGAGTCGGCGTTGCACTGGCTGTTGCATACCACCACAGGTTCGTCGCTCTTCGCCGTCGCTTTCACTGTTGCAGGCTTGTGTTTGGCCGCTGTCGGTTTCGCGGCGGCCACCTGCACAGGCTCTGTCTGGGCCTCCGCCATTGGTGTCGGTGCAACCGTGGGAGTCTTCTCCACGGTCATGGAGGTAGTCTGCATGGCTATGGTTTGAGTCTCGTTTTTCTGTGGCATCGTCAGCAAGGCTGCTCCAATGCCTATGGCTGCGATGGCCGAGAAGGCCATCACGCTGCTGCGACGGCGTCGCACGATGGTGTCGGCCCGGCGTTCGGCGTCGGCCATCACCTCGTCGCGTCGGCTTAGGGTGTTGAGTTCTGCCAGTTCGTCGTCTGTCAGCGTTCCGGCTCGCCGTTTCTCCAGCAGGGTTTCTATTTCGTTGTGTTTCATAGTTCCTGTTCTATTTTTGTCCGCATTATTTCGTGTGCTTCATTGATTATGCGGCGCACTGTCGTTTTGGAGCTCCGCATGATTTTGGCCACCTCTACGTATGTGTAGCCGTCGATGTCGTATAGCTCCACCATCGTGCGCATTTTCTTTGGCAGGCTTTTGTAGACAGTTTCAACGTGCTTCAGCAGCAGTTGATGGTCCGGGTCTTCCACGCTGTCGGTCTCTTTCAACCCTGCCACCTTCAGACGCCGCCGCATGATGTTCACAGCCTCGTGTCGCACGGTCTGCATGCAGTAGCCTACGGGGTCTGTGCTTATGGGCCTTGTCAGCGTACTCACCAGGGCCTCTTGTACAGCATCGCAAGCATCGTCCTTGTCGTGGAGCATGGCCATCGCCAGGGAGTAGAAATCCAGGTAATGGTCTGCAAGGAGTTGACGTTTTTCGGCCCTATTCATATATATAAGACGAAAAAGGCCCGGAAAAGGGCCTTTTTTTAACATTATTTATGATAAGTGGGTATCTCCGCCAGTTGGCGTAGGGTTGCATGCTCGCGGTCTACAGCAATCACTACCTGCTGTATGCCGTTGGTGAGTATCAGAATCGGCACTTGTAGCACGGTGTTGTATCGACAGGCTTGGTCGCATACTTTTTGTGTGATGGGAACGTCGCGTCGCTTGCATTCCACTATTATATGTGGCTGTCCGGTGGTGTCGTATGTCACGATGTCGCATCGACGCGTCATGCCGTTGAGGGTGATGGCCCCTTCCACCTGCATAAGTTCCAGTGGGTAGCCGTAGGTCGAATGTAGCATTGCTATGGTTTGCTGGCGCACTTCTTCTTCTGGAGTCAGTGTAACCCAACGCCTCCTGACGGGGTCGAGTACCTCGCGGTGCCCGCCGACCTCGCGCACTTGCGGCTCAATATATGGTGCTTTCGTCGCCACCTTCTTCATCCATCTGTTGTTGCTGCCTGCGCGAGGGGCGTAGGCCGTTGTTTATTTTCCAAGAGAAGCCGAGCGTCACAGTGGGCGAAAGGCGTCGTGCACGCACTACGCGGTTGAAGGTGTCGCTATATGTCGTGTGACCCCAGCCACCGGTGCAGAGTACGTCGCTCACGCGCAGGTTTATGGTGCCGCGCTTGTCGAATACATCTTTCTTCACGGCCAGGTCTACCCAATAGCTCGGATCCATCTCTGTCTGCAGGTCGAGCCATGGAGCCCAATATTGCCCGCTGAGCTGTATCGTCCAATCTTTTGGCAGCGTCATGAACGAACTGAATTTGCCGCTGGCCTGGAATGATTCTGCGCTTTGATAGTTCAGCTGTTCGGTGCCTTCTATATGGCTTTGGTAGAGGTTGAGGCTGATGTTGAGCTTCCACCATTGGAATATCTGCCAGTCGAAGATGAATTCCATGCCGTAGTTGTAGCCTGTGCTGAGGTTGAGGCGTGTCGATGCGCGATAGCCGTCGTACTGGCTGTTGTAGGGCTCCCACGGTGCATAGCGGGCCACGCTGTCGGCGCACCAGGTGAATCCGTAGTGGGTAATCATGTTGTTGGTCTGGCGGTAGTAGAGCGAGGTGAATATGTTCACCTTGTCGATGCCGAGGTTATAGCTGATTTCAAAGGCGTTGGTATATTCGGGGTCGAGGTTCGGATTGCCGAAGCTCATCTGGTTGTCTTCGCGGATGTCCATGTAGGGGTTGAGGTCCCACATGTGTGGGCGATGCACGCGGCGGCTGTAGCTCACCTGGGCACTCTGCATTTCGGTGATTTTATACGAGAGGTGCAGGGTGGGGTAGAGCTGCCAGTAGGGTTTGTCGACCACGGTGCTCGGGTGGTTGAGGTCGATGCCGTAGATGGAGGCGTATTCACCACGCAGACCCGCCTGCAGCGAGAGAGCGTCGGTGAGGCTGCCGCCAAAGGTGGCGTAGATGGCGTGCACGTGCTGCCGGTAGTTGAAGTGGGTCGACGACAGCGAGTCGTAGTACCGGTACAGCTCGTTGCTTGTCCCGTACACGGTGCGGTAGTAGTCGGCCTGTTGGTCGGGCCAGTCCATGCGGCCTTCGTATCCTGTCTCCAGCCGCCAGCCTTCGCGACCCAGGAACGAGTCGAGCGGCCGCAGCCAGTTGAGTTTGATGTTCAGCGCCTGGTGGTGGTTTTCGGTCTCGCTGTGGCGCAGGTAGTAGTTGCCGTAGTTGGCGGCGGCATCGGCATAGGTCTGCTCCTGGTCGCCGGTGCCCTGCACCTGGCGTGTGCTGAAGGTGGCGTCGAGGGTCAGCTCTTCGTCTTTGCGGTCGAATTTGCGTGTGTAGAGCAGGTTGAACGAGTGGTTCGTGTTGCGGTTGTCGCCGGTCGACGTCTGGCGGTAGCGCAGCGAGTCGTTGTAGAGCATGTCTTGGGCGTAGATGTCGCTGTTGCGCAAGCGGTTGCCGCCACGCAGTTGGTAGCTGAGCAACACGCTGTTCTTCTCGTCGAAGAAGTATTCGCCGCCAATCTTCACACTGCCCATGCGGTTGGGGTTGAGGCTGAACTGCTCGATGGCATTGTGGGTTATGGGGTTGCCGCTGTTGTCCAGATATTCGATATCGCTCTCCGAGCGGTTGCCGCGCTGGCGCAGGCCTGCGTCGGCATTTAAGAAGATGTTGTATTTCTCGGTGGTGTAGTTGAGGCTGATGTTGCCCATGGCAGTGGGTATGAACTTGCCCATGCTGTTCATGGCGGCCAGCGAGTCGGGCACCATGAAGGGCAGGGGAGCGCCGACGTTGACGTTCACCACGCCGTTGAGCCCCAGTGCGCCGGCGGTGCGGTCTTTGAGTTTGATGTTGATGATGCCGCTCATGCCCTCGGGGTCGTATTTGGCCGAGGGGTTGGTGATGACCTCTACGTTCTCTACCGTCGAGGCTGGTATCTGCTCGAGCAGGGTGCTGAGGTCGGATGCCAGCAGTTCGCTGGGGCGGCCGTTGACGAGCACTTTGACGTTGGTCGAGCCGCGCAGCGTGACGTTGCCGTCGTTGTCTATGGCCACACTGGGCACCTGCTCCAGCACATCGGTCGCCGTGCCGCCGCCGCTGACGATGTTCTTGTCGACGTTGATGACGCGCTTGTCGAGCTGGTATTCCACCATCGAACGCTCGGCGCTTACCTCTACGGCTTCCATCACGGTGGCCGAGGTGCGGATGCTCAACTTGCCCAGGTTTTGTGACCCTTTGTCGCCGATGCGTATGGCCGATGTGTGGTAATAGGGCTCGTAGCCGATGAATGTGACGCGCAGCAGATAGCTGCCCGCCGGAGCTTGCAGGTTGAAGCTGCCGTTGCTTTCGGTAACGGTGCCGGCTTTCAGCGTGCTGTCTTTTGGCGAAAGCAGCGCCACGGTGGCGTATTCGATATTCTCGCCGCTTCGTGCGTCGACCACCCGGCCACGCACGGAGCCTTGCTGCGCCGCGGCTGTCAGCGACAGGGCGCAGATTATCAGCATCAGTATTTTCTTCATTGTTGCGGCTTGGGTTGGCGGACGTAGTGGGGCATCTCGAAGGGGATTTCGATCGAGTACTCGATGAGGCCGCCGAACTGGCCGTCCTCCTTCCACCAGGGGGTCTGGTAGATGAGTTTCTTCACCTTTGAGCCGTCGGCCAAGGTCTTCTCGATGGTGTAGGCGTTCACCTGCTGGTGCTCCAGCAGGCCTTTGAGCTTGGTCTTGGCAGGCTCGGGGTGGCAATCCATGAGGTTGTTGCCTATTATCTTGTGGCCGTGGCTGTTGACGTCGGCGCTGTGCTGGTTCATGTCTACGACGTAGCCCTCGGCGTCGCAGACGGTGATGGCCACGTTGTTCAGGTGTTCGAAATATTGATCCATAAAGCAAGGTTTAAAGTTTAAGGTTTAAAGTTTAAGGCAAAGGCGATACGTCGGAGCCTTTTAAACCTTAAACCTTAAACCTTAAACCGATTTGACTAAATTATTTGCACTGCAGGGCGGCCAGGGCGATGCTGTAGAGCTTGGTCTTGGCGCTGTCGCCGCGGCTGGTGAGGACGCAGGGGACGCGGGCACCCATCACCATGCATGCGAGCTCGGCGTGGGCAAACTTGGTGCAGGCTTTGTAGAAGATGTTGCCGCTCTCGATGTTGGGGAAGAGCAGGCAGTCGGCGTCGCCGGCCACTTCGCTGGTGAGCTTCTTGGTCTGGGCGCTCTCCTTGTCGATGGCGCAGTCGAGGCTCAGGGGGCCGTCGACGATGGCGCCGGGAATCTGGCCACGCTGGCTCTGCATGCCAAGCCATGCGGCTTCGGCGCAGGCGGTCATACCGACCGAGACCTGCTCGGTGGCGGCGAGGACGGCCACTTTGGGTTTGGGGTTTTCGAGGCTCTTCGACACCTGGATGAGGAAGTTCATGATGGCGGTCTTCTGTTTGAAGTCGGGGGCCGGGATGATGGCCATGTCGGAGCAGCAGAGCAGCTTGTGGTAGGCGGGCACCTCCATGACGGCCATGTGGGTCAGCATGTCGTTCTTCTTGCCGGGCATGAGGCCGCTCTCTTTGTTGAGGATGGCGCGCATGTACTTGTCGGTGCTGAGCAGGCCCTTCATCAGGAAGTCGCCCTTGCCCTCGTTGATGAGCTTCACAGCCAGTGCGCCGGCCTTGTTGTCGTTGGCCTCTTGCACCATCTCGAATTTATTGGGGTCGATGCCTTCTTCGGCGCAGATTTTCTTCATGGTCTCCACATCGCCCACGAGGGTGGCGTCGACGATACCGCGGTCGATGGCGGCGCTCACGGCGCAGATAGTGTGGCTGTCGTTGGCATAGGCGGCGACGAGACGTTTCTTTCCTTTCGATTTGACCAGCTCGAGCAGGTCGTCAAGTTTCGTAATCATGATGTTATAA
>JAFVWV010000069.1 GCA_017501495.1 Bacteroidales bacterium
ACACCATAATCATTATGACCAGCAATATCGGTAGCCGCCAGCTGAAGGATTTCGGCACGGGCGTGGGCTTCAACACCGCCGCCCGCGAAGCCGAGAAAGCACAGATGCAGCGCGACGTCATCGAGAAAAGCCTCAAGAAATCATTCGCGCCGGAGTTTATCAACCGCATCGACGACATCATCTACTTCAACAGCCTGCAGCGCGACGACATTCACAAGATTATCGACATCGAGTTGCGCGGTCTCTTCGGGCGCATCCGCCAGATGGGCTTCGAAGTGGAGATGGACGAAAAAGCAAAGGATTTCCTGGTTGCCAAAGGCTGGGATGAGCAGTACGGTGCCCGTCCGTTGCGCCGCGCCATACAGCGCTACGTGGAGGACGACCTTGCCGACGAAATCATCAAGGCCGACATCCTGCCGGGCGACACCATACACATCACTGCCGACGAGGAACGCATCACCTTCGACATTGAGAAGGGCGAGACCTCGAAACAGCTCGATGAGGCTTTCAACGCCGAGCCCGAACCCATCGGATGACCTCTTCGGTCCATGGACCGAAAACGGTTTGACCCGTGAAATGAAATAGATAGGAACTGAAACCGCCGATGTTGTATTCAATCAACATCGGCTTTTCTTTCGCCGAGAGGGCAATGTCGAGCGCCAGCAGGTGGTGCTCCTTTATGCCGTCGGCCACATGCACGGCCATAGCAAGCACCTCGTCCCAATGCGGAACGACAAGCCGCTCGCGGCTGAGGTCGACGCCGTTCCACACCGGATGCCGCTCGCCGAAACGGGCAACAAACGTGTCGGCCAATGCACCCGTCTTGACATCGAGGCCCGCAAAGCGGCCGCCGGCCACGATATTGTCCACCACAGAGCCTTCCCGCCCCACACGCAGCACTCCGGCAGTGACATGCGCCCTGCCGTCGACCACCGAGCGGTAGACGGCCAGACGGATAGTGCATACCGCCGTGGAACAAAGCCGGTTCATGAAAGGATGCTGGAGGATGGCTTCCTGCAGCACGAAATCATTGCCATAGGCCTGCAGCCAGTGGTCTGTCAGCTCGATACCACCGGACGAAACATATCGCCCTTCGACCTTCTCGAAGCGCATGACACCTTCTTCGCACGAACGGTCGACAGAGGGTTTGATTATCAATGGGCAGTCGAGGGTGGACAGCTGGCAGTTGTAACGTACAGGCCCTCCGCCGCTGCGCGATGCCACCGTGGCCGGCAGCAACTCAGCGTCGACATATTCTGCAAAGCGGTTTTTGTCCTCATACTGCAGCCAAAGCTCCGGTGGGTTGAGGCGGGGCTCAATTACGTTGTGCAGCATGTCGTAAGGGACGATATCGGGCGTCGGGCCGCAGTAGCGGCTGTACAGACGATAGCTGTTGATGTCGACCAGCGGCGACAGCTGGCGCCAGCGGTCGAGGTATTGCCTCTCCCCTTCGGCACGGCCCGCCGGCACACCGTTGCGATGCATCAACCGCCGGTGGTGGTGCCGGAAGTAGATGTAGTCGTAGAGGGCATCGCCCAACATTGCACGGAGAGGATTCATATTCTCGGTTGAAAAGAGGAGCCTTGAAAAAGTTAAAGGTTAAAGGATAAGGACGACTTCATGTCAACCTTGACCTTTAACCTTTAACCATTAGACTTGAATGTTATTCAGCCCAGACGGCCTGCAGGTTGCGGTCGCCGTAGGCATCGTCGATCTTGCTGATAGTGGGCCAGTACTTCTCGACGTGAGGCAGCGGGAAGGCGGCTTTCTGGCGGCTGTAAGGCAGCGTCCACTCGTCGGCGCAGACCACCTGCATGGTGTGCGGGGCATTGCAGATCGGGTTGTTCTTCTCATCGCTACGGCCGGTCATGATGTCGTCAATCTCTTGACGGATGGCGATCATGGCATCGCAGAAGCGGTCGAGTTCGCTCAGAGGCTCGCTCTCGGTGGGCTCCACCATGAGGGTGTTGTGCACCGGGAAGGCTACGGTGGGCGCATGGAAGCCATAGTCCATGAGGCGCTTGGCGACGTCGCCGACGCTGACCTTGAGGCTGAATTCGCTGAAGTCGACAATCATCTCGTGACCGCACATTCCGTTCTTGCCAGTGTAAAGTATCTTGTAGTACTTCTGCAGACGGGCGCGGAGATAGTTGGCGTTGAGGATGGCGTGGGTGGTGGCCGAAGTCAGGCCCTCGCCGCCAAGCATCAGCAGGTAGCCGTAGGTGATGGGCAGAAGCATGGCGCTTCCGTAGGGTGCTGCGGCCATGGTGTTGCCTTTTGGGCCACCGACTTCGACCACGGGGTGTGTGGGCAGGAAGTCAAGCAGCTTCTTGCTGACGCAGATGGGGCCTACGCCGGGACCGCCGCCGCCGTGAGGCATGGCAAAGGTCTTGTGCAGGTTCAGGTGACATACGTCGGCACCCATGAAGCCGGGGCTTGTGAGGCCTACCTGGGCATTCATGTTGGCACCGTCCATATAGACAAGTGCGCCCATGCTGTGGATGATGTTGATAATGTCGAGGATACCCTCTTCGAATGCACCGTGTGTAGACGGATAGGTAATCATCAAGCAGCTGAGAGTGTCTTTGTATTGCTCGGCCTTGGCGCGCAGGTCGTCAATGTCGACATCGCCGCGTTCGTTGCATTTGACCACAACCACGGTCATGCCGGCTTTGGCGGCGCTGGCAGGGTTGGTGCCGTGGGCACTGGCCGGAATGAGGCAGACATTGCGCTGCCCCTGGCCGTTGGCGATGTGATAGTTGCGGATAACTGTCAAGCCGCTGTATTCGCCATAGGCACCCGAATTGGGCTGCAGCGAGCAGCCGGCAAAGCCTGTGATGACGGCCAGACGGCGCTCGATGTCGTGAATCATCTCGAGATAGCCTTCGGCCTGGTCGGAGGGAACGAAGGGATGCATGCCGCCGAATTTGCTCCAGCTCAGGGGCATCATCTCGGCAGCGGCGTTGAGCTTCATAGTGCAGGAGCCCAGCGGTATCATGGCACGGTTGAGCGAGAGGTCTTTCTCTTCGAGGCGTTTGATGTAGCGCATCATCGAGGTCTCATCGTGGTAGCTGTTGAAGACCTTTTCGGTGAGGTATGCGCTGGTGCGCTTGAGGTCGGCGGGGATGGCCTCGTCGGCAAACTTGCAGCAGCAACCCTTGCATTCGAGGGCTTCGGCCTTCTTGCCGGCAGCTTCGGCCAGGCAAGCCACGATAGCGTCGAGGTCGGCCTTGGTGACTGTCTCGTCGATAGAGATGCCGATGCATTCTTCGCAGATATAGCGGAAGTTGATTTCATGCTTCAAGGCTATTTCACGCACTTTGGCGGTGGGCACAGGGCACTGCAGAGCCAGAGTGTCGAAGTAGACCTTGTTCCACTGTTTATAGCCGTACTGCTCGAGCTCCATGGCCAGGCGGTGTGCACGGGCGCAGATGTGGGTGGCAATGTCGCGGATGCCTTCAGGACCGTGCCACACGGCATAGAAACCGCTCATATTGGCCACCAATGCGGCGGCGGTGCAAATATTGGAAGTGGCTTTGTCGCGCTTGATGTGCTGCTCGCGCATACCGAGAGCCATACGCAGCGAGGGATTGCCTTTGGCATCGATGGTCCAGCCGATGATGCGGCCCGGGAAGAGGCGCTTGAAAGCATCGGTGAAGGCGAAGAAGCCAGCGTGAGGTCCGCCGAAGCCCATCGGCAGACCGAAGCGCTGGGCATTGCCCACAGCACAGTCGGCGCCCATCTCGCCGGGAGTCTTCATCAGAGCCAAAGCCATGAGGTCCGTGGCCATACAGACGAAGATGCCCTTCTCGTGGCACTTGCTGATGAATGGAGTCCAATCCATAGCTTCGCCGAACTGGTTGGGGTACTGGACAAAGGCTGCGAAATAGCTGCCGTCAAGTTCAGTCTGTGCAGCTTTACCTGTGACAATCTCGATACCGCGCGGGGCTGCATTGGTTTTCATGACAGCCAGTGTCTGAGGCAGGATACCTTCATCGACGAACACCTTGCAGACACCGTCCTTTTGGGCCTGGCGACTGCGGCTGTTGAAGAACATAATCATGGCCTCGCCGGCGGCGGTG
>JAFVWV010000070.1 GCA_017501495.1 Bacteroidales bacterium
CGGACCAGTGGGCTTCCAGCTACCGCGTATACAATATTTTGTTTGACACCTACGAGGGCAATGGCGACCGCCTTGCCATCCGCACCACCCCCACCACGGGTTCGATGTACACCCTGATGATCGACGACTTCAACGTCATCCGCGTCGGCGTGCCCGTGCTCGGACCCTTCGAGCACAACAGCTACACCGTCAACATGGGCGACACCCTGAGCCTCAACGCCAACCTTATGACCGGCGAGGTGGAGACCTACACCTGGACATCGCCGATGATTGAGAGCGGCGACGCCACCATCGTCAGCCAGGACACCTCCAACGTGCGCATCGTCTACAACGCCGCCGGCAGCGACGTGCTGACCGTTACGGCCAGCAACGCCAACGGCGAGGCCACGAAGAGCGTCATGGTGAACATCATCGACAACTCGCTTGTCAGCAGCTTCCCCTACAGCACCGGCTTTGAGGTTGGCGAAGACCGCAGCTGGTACACCGCCAACAACCTCAACGGCTGGTATATCGGCAGTGCCGCCGCCTACGAAGGCACCAACGGCCTCTACATCAGCCGCGACAACGGCGCCACCAACGTGATGGCCGACGGCATCACCTGCCGCTCCTACGCCTACCGCCACTTCGAGGTGGCCGCTTCGGGCGAATACACCCTGAGTTTCATGTGGAAGGGCAACGGCACCAGCGGCAGCCGCTACATGCGCGCCTACATCGCCGACTCGGTAATCCACCCCACCGAAGGCAGCTATCCCGGCAGCGACTGGACACAGATCGGCTCTGACTGCGTCAGCGCCGGCGACTGGACCCAGTTTGCAGCACCCTTCACCATGATGGAAGGCACCCACACCATAATCCTCTACTGGTACGGCACCGGCAACCAGAACCCGCCGACGGCCGTCGACAACCTGAGCGTCGAGGTGAACACCTGCCCCACGCCGATGAACCTCGTGCTGACTGATGCCGGCGAGACCGACCTCACCGTGGGTTGGACCGTGCTGGGCAGTGAGAGCGAATGGCTTGTCACCGTCGGCGACAGCACCATCGTGGCCACCGAGAACCCCTACACCATCGAGAACCTGGAGAGCAACACCGAATACCAGGTGAGCGTGCGCGCCTACTGCGCCGAGGGCGACACGAGCTTCGCCATCAGCGGCACCTTCCGCACCACCTGCGCTCCGGTGACCGAGGTGCCGTGGACCGAGACCTTCGCCACCAACGAGAACGTCACCTGCTGGACCACCCTCGACTACGACGGCAACAGCACGAGCAACTGGAGCTACAGCAGCGGCTACATGCGTTCGGGCTACAACACCTCGACCAACGCCAACGACTGGCTCATTTCGCCGGCCATAGTGCTGCCCGCCGACATGGAAGGCCTCGTGGTGTCGTGGGAAGGCTACGGCAGTGCCTACTCGACCTACAACTCCCACATGCGCGTGTTGGTATCCACTTCCGGCATGGACACCGCCAGCTTTAGCGAAATCTACAGCAGCGAGGTCAGTGATTGGACCAACTACTCGGTTCCTATCGACTCGCTCGCCGGACAAACCATCCACATTGCCTTTGTGCACGACAGCTACAACGACAACGGCGTGCAGGTGCGCAACGTGCAGGTGCGTTCGGCCATGGTGCCCGTCATCTCTGTCGAGGGTCCCGGCATGACCGACATCAACGTGCCCGTCACCATGCGTGCCGTGCTGCATGAGGGCGCTTCGCCCGTTACCTACACTTGGAGTTCGACCCTCGGCGTGGTGCCTACTGCCGATGCCGACTCGGCCGTGTTCACCTACACCGCCACCGGCACCGACACCATCACCGTCATTGCCTCCAACGCCCACGGCGCCGACACCGCAGTGACCATGATCAACATCTACGACTTTGCCCCGGCAGCCATGCCCTTCAGCGAAGACTTCGAGACCAGCGCCTCCAACTGGGTTATCAGCAACGGCTCCAACGGCTGGTATATCGGCACCGCCGAGAGCCACAACAGCTCGAACGGCCTCTACATCAGCAGCGACGGCGGCGTCACCTGTGGCTATACCAACACCGCTACCACCTATTCGTATGCCAGCCGCTACATCAACTTCGACAGCGCCGGCACCTACACCATCAGCGTCGACTGGAAGGTGGTTGGCGAGAGCAGCTACGACTTCGTGCGCATCTTCCTGGCCCAGCCCGTCGAACTGGTCGGCGGCACACAGGCTCCCGCCGGCATGGGCACGGCCACCTCGGGTCTGCCCACCGGTTGGATAGCACTGACCGACAACTACCTCAACGGCCAGAGCGACTGGCAGGTCCACAGCAAGATCTTCAGCGTGCCCGACGCAGGCACCTGGCAGCTCATCATCATGTGGCGCAACGACGGCTCCCAGGGCAGCGCCCCCGTGGCCCTCGACAACCTGAGCATCGTCAGCGGCGGCGTGCTGCCTCCGACACCCACGCCTTGCGACGCACCGGTGATCACCTCGGTCACCCCGACCGCCAGCAGCGTCACGCTGAACTACAGCGGCTCGGCTTCGAGCTATGAGGTCCATATCGTCGAAGGCACTTGGGACGGCCCCGCCAGCGGCGACGCCACCACTGCCACCACCTACACCTTCACTGAGCTCAGCCCCTCGACCTACTACACCGTCGGTGTGCGCGCCGTCTGCGAGGATGGCACCTCCGACTGGGTGTTTGAAGAGGTGACCACCCTCGAGGACGAACCCGAAGAGTGCCTCGCCCCGACAGGCCTGCACACCATCAGCGTCGACAGCAACCGCGCCACCATCGCTTGGACCGCCGGTGGCAGCGAGACGCAGTGGCAGATCAAGGTGAACGATGACAACAACAACCTCATCATGGCCAGCACGAGCACCTACGTGCTGAGCAACCTGACGCCCGCCACCGCCTACCGCGTCCGCGTGCGTGCCTACTGCAGCGAGAGCAGCCAGAGCGGCTGGAGCGCCGAGCTGACCTTCACAACCGAAAGCGGCATCGGCATCGACGGCGTCGACGAGAGCGGCATCAGCCTCTTCCCGAACCCCGCCAGCAACCAGGTGACCATCAGCGTCAGCGAGCCCGCCACGGTGAGCATCGTCGACATCAGCGGCCGCGAGGTATTCCGTGCCAGCGTTGAGAGCCAGACCGTCGTCGACCTCAGCGACATGGCCCGCGGAGCCTACTTCGTCCGCTTCAGCGGCGAGCAGCTGAACGCTATCCGCAAGCTCATTGTGAGATAGCACAGGCGGCCGTAGGCCAATAGAAAGAGGGCCGGCACACATGTCATGGTGTGCCGGCCCTTCTTTTTTTGCCGCAGCCGGCTGACAGTTGGCGTGCGTGAAGGCAGACTGGCACGAAATTTGCATGCCAGAGACAATAAAAAGGACAGAAATAAGTTATATACAATACTAAAATAACATACAGACATGAAACGTATAGTCGTTATAATGTTGGCCACTTGTGCCATGATGATGCAGGCCTGCGCCCAGCGCAGCGAAGAGCCTGTGCATAAATCGGAGCCTCTGACACCCGTGCCGGCGCAGCGCCCTGCACTGACGCTGACCGACTTTACGGATGTGGCCGCCGCCACTATCGATGCCGTGGTGCACATCAAGACCGAGATGACGCAGCTCACTCCGCTATATCAGTCCTTTTTCGGCTTCATCATCCAGCAGGGCATGCAGCGCCAGACCTACAGCGCCTTCGGTTCGGGAGTGATTATCACCTCTGACGGCTACATATTGACCAACAACCATGTGGTGCAGGATGCCGAGAAAATCAGTGTCACCCTCAACGACCGGCGCGAGCTGCCGGCGCGCCTCGTCGGCACCGACCCCGCCACCGACCTGGCCGTTATCAAGGTCGAGGCGGAAGGATTGACCTACATGCCCTTCGGCAACAGCGACCAGGTGCGTGTCGGAGAGCCAGTGCTGGCCATCGGCAACCCCTTCAACCTGACCTCCACCGTGACGGGCGGCATAGTGAGCGCCAAGGCCCGCAATATGCACATCATCGACAATCCGCGTACCAACGAGACGCCGCTTGAGTCGTTTATCCAGACCGACGCGGCCGTCAACAGCGGCAACAGCGGTGGAGCCTTGGTCAATTCGCGTGCCGAGTTGATAGGCATCGTCACGGCCATAGCCAGCGGCAATAGCGGCAACTACATCGGCTACAGCTTCGCCATACCGAGCAATCTGGCCGTCAAGGTGGCCGGCGACCTGCAGCGCTACGGCTACGTGCAGCGCGCCTACCTTGGCGTACAGGTCACCGAGGTCGACGCCAACGTGGCGCGCCAGACGGGTGCCCGTGAGATACGCGGCCTTTACATCGCCAAGGTGACGCCCGGCTGCGCCGCCGACCATGCGGGCATGAAGCAGGGCGACATCATTCTGCGTGTGGCAGGCAAGTCTGTCAATACCTTTGCAGAGTTGATGGAGGAGCTCGGTCTCTTCAGCCCCGGCGAGGATGTGGAGGTCGACTTTGAACGCAACGGCCATGCACAGACCGTCACAGCCCATCTGCTCAACTCGCAGGGCAACACCGAAATAATACGTCGTTGACCATCGAGGACAAATATACCGAGATGACGACGCAGCCGGTGCGGCTGCTGGTCTGCAGGATGGCCGTGCCAACCATCATAGCGATGGTCACCACGGCGCTCTACAACGTTGTCGATGCCGCCTTCGTGGGCCGCCTCTCGACCGAGGGGACCGCCGGCATAGGCATCTCCTTTGCATACATGACTTTTATCCAGGCGCTGGGCTTCTTTTTCGGCCATGGCAGCGGCAACTATATCAGCCGCGCCCTCGGGGCCAAAAAGGTGGCGTCGGCGTCGCGCGTGGCTTCGGTCGGGTTCTTCACACCGCTGATTATCGGCGCCCTCGCTGCCGCGCTGTGCCTGCCCAACCTTTCGGCCCTCAGCCGGTTGCTCGGCGCTCCGGAGGGGGTGGTGCCATATTCCAATGACTACCTGCGATACATTGTGCTGGCCACACCGTTCATGATGTCGGCCCTGACGCTCAACAACCAGCTTCGCCTGCAGGGCAATGCACGGCTTGGCATGGTGGGTATCGTCAGTGGTGCGATATTGAATATCGTGCTTGACCCCGTGCTCATATTCGGCTGCGGCATGGGCGTCAGCGGAGCGTCGCTGGCCACAGCCATAAGCCAGCTCTTCTCGTGGTGCCTGCTGCTGGCGGGCACTTTCCGACCCGAGAGTGTTCATATTGGCTTCCGTACCTTCCGCCCGTCGTGGAGCGTCTACTACGAGATAATCCGCGGCGGTCTGCCGTCGCTATTCAGGCAGGTGTTCAACTGCGCAGCGGCTGTCTCGCTCAACTATTGTGCCGCGCTATATGCCGCTCCGGGGCAGGAAGCTTCGGCGGTGGCTGCCTTTGCGGTGGTCACACGCATCATGATGTTCGCTTTCAGCGTTGTGCTCGGGTTCTGCCAGGGGTTCCAACCGGTGTGCGGCTACAACTTCGGGGCACGCCTCTATGGACGTGTGCGAGAGTCGTGGCTCTTTGCAGCGAGTGTGGGTACGGCTTTCCTTCTGGTTATCTCCACCCTCGGCTACATCTTTGCTCCGCAGGTCGTCGCCCTCTTCCGTGCCGAGGATCCTGTCCTTGTAGGCATCGGCGCCGAAACCCTTCGCTGGCAATGTCTTGCCTTCCCGCTGGTGGCCTTCTTCACTTCTACGGGCATGCTCTTTCAGAATATCCGTATGACATTCCCCGCCACGCTGCTCAGCATCACGCGAAACGGGCTCTTCTTTCTGCCGGCCATATTGCTGCTGCCCATGTGGCTCGGACTGCAAGGGGTACAGATGGCTCAAGCTGTGGCCGACGCACTCTCGTTCCTGTTGGCGGTGCCATACGCCGTTTGGATTAGCCGTAAACTGAAACGCGCTGATTTCTAACGTACTGCGGGCTTTTCCCAAAAGTGTTGCAAAAAATGGTTTTTGTTTTGAAAACAAGCAAAAATCCACCGTTATAAGTGGTTGTCTATCAGTGTTTACTTGCTATCATCTCTTACTCTGCTACTACTCTTCTCTATGCCCGCTCATTATATGCCATAAATTCAGTAGGGGGAGAGAAGGCGCAGGCCAGTGGCGGATGAGGCTGACGCCGCTCGGGACGGGGGAGACTTTTTTACAGTGTTTCCTATATATGTCAAAAAAAAAGCTTATCTTTGCATTTTGAAATATGGGACGATATTTTATACATTTGGCCTATAATGGAGCAAGTTACTGCGGATGGCAGACTCAGCCGGAGTTGCCGACGGTGCAGCTGACGCTGGAGCAGGCGCTGTCGACCCTGCTGAGGCAGAAGGTCGCCGTAGTGGGATGCGGACGCACCGATACGGGCGTGCATGCCAGCGACTTCTACGCCCATTTCGATGCTGGAGAGGTGGAAACACAGCAGCTTGTGTTCAAGCTGAACAACATCCTGCCGCCAGACATAGCCATATACGACATCTTTCCTGTGGCGCAGAACGCCCATGCCCGTTTCGACGCCACGGCGCGTACCTATCAGTACCACGTCAGCCAGGAACGGCTGCCGTTCCGTCAGGGGCAGTACTGCCGTATCTACTACAAGCCCGACATAGACCTGATGAACGAGGCTGCGCGGGTGCTGATGGAATACGAGGACTTCACCAGCTTCGCCAAGCTGCATACACAGGTGAAAACCAATATCTGCCATCTGAGTGTGGCCCACTGGGAAGAATCGGCCGGCGAGTACGTGTTCACCATACGCAGCAACAGGTTCTTGCGGAACATGGTGCGCTCTGTGACGGGCACGCTGCTCGATGTTGGCAGGGGAAAACTGACCATAGAAGGACTGAGGGAAATAATAGAGAAGAAAGACCGCTGCGCGGCTGGAGTAAGCATGCCGGCCTGTGGCCTTTTTCTGACAAAAGTTGAATATCCGTACTTATGAAATACATAGAAGTAACATTCACGATGGACGATACCGGTGTCTTCCGCGACATGCTGGTTGACACTTTGGGCAACGAAGGCCCGTATGAGAGTTTTGTGGAGACCAAGGACGGCCTGAAAGCCTATGTACAGGCTGCGGAGTACGACCCTGCCTTTCTCAAAGCCACGGCGCAGGCATTTCCGCTGCCGCTGAAATACGAGGCCAAGGAGATGGAAGACAAAGACTGGAACGCCGAGTGGGAGAAAAACCACGAGGCGGCGCTGGTGAGGACCGGCAAAGGCACGGTGTATGTGCGCGCGCCGTTCCATCCGCATCGCACCGATGTGGACTATGAGATAATTATAGAGCCGAAGATGAGCTTCGGCACTGCCCACCACCCGACGACGGCCATGATGCTGGGCTATGTGGCCGAACTGGAGATGAACGGTAAGCGGGTGCTCGACATGGGATGCGGCACAGCGGTGCTGGCCATACTGGCCAAGATGCGCGGTGCAAGCTATGTCGAAGGTGTGGACGTGGACGAATGGGCCTACCGCAACGCCCGGGAGAACGCTGCCGCCAACGGCGTGGACCTGACACTGCGACTCGGTGACGCTACAACACTCAGTGGGACGTTCGATGTGGTCATAGCCAACATCAACCGCAACATACTGCTGGCCGACATGGAACGCTATGCCGCCGTGCTCTGCCAGGGAGGAACACTGCTGCTGAGCGGATTCTACCGTGCCGACGAAGGTGCGCTGATAGCAAAAGCCAACGAGCTGGGCATGACTCTGGCATCGAACAAGAACACCGACGGATGGTCGGCCCTTGAACTGAGGAAATGATAGTCTGCATCGCTGAGAAACCAAGCGTGGCACGCGACATAGCCAAGGTGCTTGGGGCCACTGAGCGCCACGACGGCTACATCGAGGGCAACGGCTATCAGGTGACCTGGACTTTCGGACACCTGTGCACCCTCAAGGAGCCGCAAGACTATACCGACTACTGGCGACGGTGGAGCCTGCAGGCGCTGCCGATGATACCGCCTCGGTTCGGCATCAAACTTATACCCAGCGACAGTTATGAGAAACAGTTCCACATAATCGAAAGCTTGATGCAAGCCGCCGACGGCATAGTAAACTGTGGCGATGCCGGACAAGAAGGCGAACTGATACAGAGGTGGGTGATGCAGAAGGCAAAGGCCAAGTGCCCGGTGCAACGGCTTTGGATTTCGTCGCTGACGGAAGAATCTATCAGGGAAGGCTTTGCAAACCTGAAACCGCAGGACAACTACCAAAGCCTCTATGAGGCCGGCCTCTGCAGGGCCATCGGCGACTGGCTGCTCGGCATGAACGCCACGAGACTGTATACGCTGAGATTCGCCACCGCTAAAGGACAGGTGCTGAGCATAGGCCGAGTGCAGACTCCGACGCTGGCCATGATTGTGAAAAGGCATTTCGAAATTAAAAACTTCAAACCCGAAAAATACTGGGTGCTTTCGACACTATACCGCGGTGTCGTTTTCACATCGACGAAAGGCAAAATAAAGAAGCCCGAAGAAGGCCAGGCGGCCATGGAAGCAATAAAGGGCAAGAACTTCGAAGTGACGAAGATAGAACAGAAAGCAGGCACCGAAGCACCGCCGCGCCTCTTCGACCTCACAAGCCTGCAGGTGGAGGGCAACAAAAAATACAGCCTTACAGCCGACGACACGCTGAAGCTGATACAGAGCCTCTACGAAAAAAAACTGACAACTTATCCGCGTGTCGACACAACCTACCTGACCGACGACGTTTACGCCAAATGCCCTATGATTTTGCAAGGCGTAACGCCGTATGCACCACTGGTGCAGCCACTGATGGGCAAGAAGCTGAAAAAAAGCAAGAAGGTGTTCGACAACAGCAAGGTGACCGACCACCATGCCATCATACCCACAGGTATGGATCCGCAGAACGCCAGTCTGACGCTCGACGAGAAGCGCATATACGACCTTGTGACGCGGAGATTCATTTCTGTATTCTACCCTGACTGCAAATTCAGCACGACGACGGTGATGGGCGAGGTGGAAGATATCGAGTTCAAGGCCACTGGCAAGCAGATATTGGAAGAGGGCTGGCGTATGGTGTACGGCGGCCAGTCGGGTCAGACCGAAGAATCGGACAAACAAGACGATAAGGAACAGACCTTGCCCAACTTCGAGAAGGGTGAGACGGGCCCTCACGAGCCGACACTGGCCGAGAAACAGACCACTCCACCGAAACCATATACAGAAGCAACACTTCTGCGGGCTATGGAGACCGCAGGTAAGACGGTCGACAACGAAGAATTGCGAGATGCACTGAAGGCCAACGGCATCGGGCGCCCCTCGACGCGTGCCGCCATAATCGAAACCCTGTTCAAACGAGGCTACATAGAAAGGGTGCGCAAAAGCATCGAGGCAACACCGACCGGCATAGCGCTGGTGGGGGTGATAGATGAGGAATTGCTCAAGAGCGCCGAACTGACCGGACAATGGGAGAAGAAGTTGCGCGACATTGAGGCCAGGAAATACAGTGCACAGCAATTCGTTGAAGAGCTGAAACAGATGACCTGCGAAGTGGTGCAGCACGTGTTGAGCGACGGGACAAGAAAAATGTCGTACGACACGACACAATAAATAAAACAAAGACGCGTTACAGATTAAACTATGATTGAGGAACGGATAAAAGAGATAAAAAGCAAGCTGCCGGACAATGTGACTCTTGTGGCCGTCAGCAAGTTGAAACCGGTGGAGGACATTATGGAAGCCTACCGTGCCGGGCAGCGCGTATTCGGCGAGAACTACGCCACAGAACTGCGCGACAAGCACGCGCAGCTGCCCGCCGACATAGAATGGCATTTCATCGGTCATCTGCAGTCGAAGCAGTTGAAATACTACATCGGCTATGTGTCTATGATTCATGGCGTCGATTCCATAGAACACCTGCAGGATATAGAGAAGGCCGCCGCCAAAGTGGACAGGGTGGTGGACGTGTTGCTACAGGTGCATGTCGCCAAAGAAGAGACGAAGTTCGGCTTTGCACCTGAAGAGTTGGACGAACCTGGCAAGCTGACACAACTGGAGTTGCCGCATGTGAGGGTGAGAGGCCTGATGGGAATGGCCAGCCACACAGACGACACAGAGCGCGTGAGGTCCGACTTCAAGGCGGTGAAGTCTTTCTTCGACAGTCTGAAGCGTGGCCCCTATCGCAACCGCGAATACTTCGACACTATATCCATGGGCATGAGCCACGACTGGCCGATAGCCGTCGAAGAGGGCAGCACTATGGTACGACTCGGTACCAGCATATTTGGAGAGAGAGACTACAGTAAACTAAAAAAATAAAACCATGCAGATTTTCCAGAAAAGCAGAAACATCATCATCTCCTACGTGGTTATCACGCTGGGATTGTTGCTCTACACCTTCGGCTGGTCGGCCTTCATGCTTCCGGCCCAGATTGTTGGTGGCGGCGTCAGCGGCATGTCGGCCATCATCTCCTTTGTTTGCCGCAGTGCACTTGGATTCGAGCTGCCTATCGGTGTGCTCAATCTTGTTTTCAACGGCATACTCGTCGCCATCGGCTTCAAGGTGCTGGGCTCCAAATTCGGTGCCAATACAATCTATGGCATCGTTATGTCGAGCGTTTTCTTCATCATGTGGCAACAGGGACTCCACGTTGGAGGCGAGTTCGACCCGGTACAGGGCAAGTATGTGGACACACTCTTCGATGTTGAGAAATTCGGCGTCTTTATGTGTGCAGTCATCGGCGGCGCATGCTGCGGTGCGGGTATAGGCCTGAGTTTTATCATGGGTGGCAACACCGGAGGCACCGACATCATCGCACTCATCGTCAGCAAGTATCACAATGTCTCTCCGGGACGCGTCATAATGCTCATCGATGTGGTCATCGTCGGTTGCTCCTTCTTTGTCAGCCATAAACTCGACAACGTCATTTGCGGTTACGTCGTCATGCTGGTGATGACCTATGTGCTCGACATGGTGCTCGACGGCAACAAACAGAGTTACCAGATCATGGTCTTTTCGCTCAAGAACGCCGAAATTGGCGAGGCTGTCACCCGCGAGGTTGGCCGCGGAGCCACCCTGCTCGACGCCGAGGGGTGCTACACCAAGCAGAACCAGAAGGTGCTGCTCATGATGGTGCACCGCACCGACAAGCCGCATGTCATGCAGATCATTCACCGCATCGACGAGAACGCCTTTATCAGCGTCAGCAAAGCCGAAGGCGTATATGGCAAAAACTTTGAAAAACTGAAATTGTAAGGTTTAATTCTCAATTCTCATGAAAATGATATCTCCCTCTTTGCTCAGTGCCGACTTCGGCAATCTGCAACGCGACATAGAAATGCTCAATGCTTCGGAGTGCGACTGGCTTCATGTCGACGTGATGGACGGCATCTTCGTGCCGAACATCTCCTTCGGCCAGCCTATTGTCAAACATATCAAGAAGCATGCGCAGAAACCCCTCGACGTGCATCTGATGATTGAGGACCCCGGCCGCTATGTGCAGGACTTCCGCGATGCCGGCGCCGATATCCTCACCATCCACTACGAGGCTTGTCGCCATCACGACCGCGTGCTCCATGCCATCCACGACGCCGGCATGAAGGGTGGGGTGGTGCTCAACCCATCGTCGCCCGTCTGCCTGCTCGAAGACATCGTACAGCTCTGCGACGTGGTGCTCCTGATGAGCGTCAACCCAGGCTTCGGCGGACAGAAGTTCATCGAGAACACATACAACAAGGTGCGCCAGCTGCGCGAGCTCTGCAATCGCAAGAACCCGCAGTGCCTCATTGAGGTCGACGGCGGCGTCAACCTCCAGAACGCCACGCTGCTCTTCGAGGCCGGTGCCGACGTGCTGGTGGCCGGCAACGCCGTCTTCAAGAGCGACAATCCCCAGCAGACCATCCACTTGATGAAACAATGAAGCGTCCGCAGCTCATCATAGCTCCCGGCAAGGAGAAGGCCCTCCTGCGCCGCCACCCTTGGATATTCTCCGGCGCGGTAAAACGCATCGAGGGAGACCCGCAAGAAGGTGACCTCGTCGATGTCGTCGACGCCCGCGGCCAATGGATGGCCATGGGCCACTACCAGAATGAGATCATCATCTGCAAAGTGCTCACCTTCGATGCCGACGAAGCTGCATTGCCAATTGAAGAAGTCCTTCGTCGTCGCATCCATTCCGCCGTGAACTATCGCGTGACACTCGGCTTCTTCGGCGACGAACGGACCAATGTCTTTCGGCTTGTCCATGCCGAAGGCGACTACCTGCCTGGTCTTGTGGCCGACTGGTATAACGGCGTCCTGGTGTTGCAAGCCCATTCCGTGGGCATGCACCGCCTGCTGCCTGTGCTGGCAGAGCTGTTTGTGCACGAATTGCAAACGTATCACGGCTATCCGCTTCGGTCTGTCTTCGACAAGAGCAGTGCCACCGTCCCGGGAGGCGGTGTGCACGACGGCGTTATATGGGGTGAGGATACTGCGGAAAAAGAAATTCTGGAAAATGGCATACGTCTGACCGTGAATTTCTACGAAGGGCAGAAGACGGGCTTTTTCATCGACCAGCGCGAAAACCGCGCCCTCGTCCAGCAGCTCGCCTTTGACCGCCGCCTTCTTAATTGCTTCGGATACACCGGTGGCTTCTCGTTGGCAGCCCTGAAGGGTGGTGCCGACTATGTCGAAACCGTGGACATCAGCAAGAAGGCCATTGCTCTTTGTGAGCGTAATGTCGAGCTGAACTTTGGCACCGATGTATCGCATCGCGGTGTCGCTGCCGATGTGCTCGAATATCTGAATACCATTGAAAATGGAGACTATGCACGAGGGTTCGATTTTATCATCCTCGACCCGCCTGCATTTGCCAAAAACCACCGTTCGCTGCAAGCCGGACTTAAGGGTTATCGCTCCATCAACCAGCGCGCCATGGAGAAAATTGCACCTGGTGGCTTGCTGATGACCTTCTCCTGCAGCCAGGCCGTCAGCAAGGAGGACTTCCAGACCATGGTCTTCACCGCCGCCATGAACGCCCGCCGTCGCGTGCGCATCGTGCGCCAGCTGCCCCACGCCATGGACCACCCCGTATCCATCTGCCACCCCGAGGGCGAATACCTCAAAGGGCTGCTTTTGCAAGTTGAATGACAATTCCTGTACTTAATTATAATTATGGAAAAAGGATACCTCAAAATAGACAAATACGACGAGCAGTGTGTCACCGAGATGGCCGAACACTATAAGGCCATACTCCGCCTGCTTGGCGAAGACCCGTCGCGCGAAGGCTTGATAAAAAGTCCCGAACGCATCGCCAAAGCCATGCTCTTCTTCACCAACGGCTACGACCTCGACCCAAAGGAAATACTCCGTTCTGCCATGTTCCATGAGGACTATAAGCAGATGGTCGTTGTCAAAGACATAGAGCTCTACTCGCTCTGCGAACACCACATGGTTCCCTTCGTCGGCAAAGCCCACGTCGCCTATATCCCCAACGGCACCATCGTGGGCCTCAGCAAGATACCTCGTGTCGTCGACGCCTATGCTCGCCGCTTGCAGGTGCAGGAACGCCTCACCAAGCAAATCAAAGACTGCATCCAGGAAACCCTCAACCCCCTCGGTGTCGCCGTCGTCATCGAAGCCCAGCACATGTGCATGTCCATGCGCGGCGTCCAAAAGCAGAACTCCGTCACCACCACCTCCGACTTCACTGGTGCCTTCATGAAAGACCCCAAGACCCGCGAAGAGTTCATGAAC
>JAFVWV010000071.1 GCA_017501495.1 Bacteroidales bacterium
CATGATGGTCTCGGGGCGGGTGGTGGCCACCACGATATATTTATCCTCGCCCTCGACGAAGTAGCGCAGGTAGAACAGCTTGCCGTGGCTCTCCTTGTAGACGACCTCCTCGTCGCTGACGGCGGTGAGGGCCTGGGGGTCCCAGTTGACCATGCGCACGCCGCGGTAGATGAGTCCCTTGTTGTAGAGGTCGACGAAGACGCGCATCACGCTCTCGTAGCGTATGTCGTCCATGGTGAAAGCCGTGCGGTCCCAGTCGCAGCTGGCGCCGAGCTTGCGCAGCTGCTTGAGGATGATGCCGCCGTACTGCTCCTTCCATTCCCAGGCGTATTTCAGGAACTCCTCGCGCGAGAGGCTGCGCTTGTCGATGCCGCGCTCGGCGAGCATCTTCACCACCTTGGCCTCGGTGGCGATGGAGGCGTGGTCGGTGCCGGGCACCCAGCAGGCGTTCTTGCCCTGCATGCGGGCGCGGCGCACCAGCACATCCTGGATGGTGTTGTTGAGCATGTGGCCCATGTGGAGCACACCCGTCACGTTGGGCGGCGGGATGACGATGGTGTAGGGCACGCGGTGGTCGGGCTCCGAGTGGAAGAGCTTTTTGTCAAGCCAGAACTGATACCATTTCTCCTCGATCTCGCGAGGGTTGTATTTCGATGCTATTTCCATATTGTGTGTTTTATTGTTTCTTGTCTATATTCTTGAGAAGGGGTGTTTGCGCCAATACAATACGAGTATCAGGCCGATGAGCATGCCGCCGAGGTGGGCGAAGTGGGCCACGCCGTCGTAAGAGCGGAAGATGCCTTCGAACAGTTCGATGGCCACCATGCCTATGATGAACCACTTGTTCTTTATGGGCACCAGGAAGTAGAGGTAGATGTAGTCGTTGGGGAACATCATGGCGAATGCCAGCAGCAGGCCGTAGATGGCGCCCGAGGCGCCGACGCTGACGTGGAAGCCCGGAATGAGCATGTTGAGCAGGCCTGCCCCGATGCCGCACACCATATAGTAGAAGACGAAGCGTTTCGTCATCCAGTATTCTTCCAGCGCACTGCCGAACATCCATAGCGAGAACATATTGAAGAACAGGTGTTCGAACGAGCCGTGCATGAACATATAGGTCAGCGGCTGCCAGATGTGGAAGTTGCCGCTCTGCAGGCTCCAGATGCCGAGCAGGGCGTTGAGGTCCATGATGTGTTGTTTGGCCAGCAGGTAGTAGGCCGCGTAGCAGATGACGTTGATGATGAGCAGGTGTTTCACTGCCGGCGGCAGCACACGAAATCCTTGTGGTTGGTATTGGGCCATTTATTTAAGTATTTCTTCTGGTTTGACAATTGTTATGATGCGTTTGCCGCTGGGCGAGGTGTCGGCCATGGGGCATGCGAAGAGGTCGGCCACGAGCTGCTGCATCTGCTCCTGGCTCAGCGGTGTGCCGGCCTTGACGGCCATCTGGCGTGCCAGCGAGGCGCAGAGGCTCCGGCTGCGGTCGGCGTATTTCTGCATCGTGGCTCCTTTATAGTCGGTCAACATCTGGTCCAGAAAGGCTTGCAGCTCGTTTTCCTTGAAGTCGGGCGGTGTGGCGCTGACCACGAAGGTGCACTGTCCAATGGGGTCGATGGCGAAGCCGTAGCCGCGCAGGTCGGGCAGCAGTTCGCCCAGCATATCGGCGTCGGCGGCCGAGAAGCGGCAGTTCACCGGGAAGAGCAGTGCCTGCGAATGCGGCATCGTGCTCTCGGCGCCTTGCATCATCCGGTCGAAGAGCACCCGCTCGTGGGCCCGCTGCTGGTCTATGATGGCCAGTCCGGAGCTGATGGCGGTCACTATGTAGCGTCCCTGCAGCTGCAGGCACTGCGCCGACGTCCGTTGTTCCATGGAGTCGGTGTGTGGCATGGCGATGGCATCGTCTTCCGGCATCTGCCTCGGGTCGTCTGCGCTCGCGGTGCTCCGCGGGCTGCCTCCGCCGCCATGCAGGTCCATCTTTGTCTGGGCAGGGGTGGCGCGGAAGGGGTTGTAGTCGGGGTTGTAGCTGATGCGCGGCTGTGGCGGGTTGTAGCCTTTCGGCGCCGGGGCTATGTTGAATTCCTCAGGTGTGTCGAATTCCAGCTCGGTGCCAAGGCTGAACTGGCCCAGTGCGCGTTTGACGGCCGACCGCAGGATGGCGAACAGTGCGTGGTCGTCCACGAATTTGACCTCTGTCTTTGTGGGGTGTATGTTGACGTCGATGCGCGAGGGGTCGACCTGCAGGCCTATGAAGTAGCTCGGGAAGCTGCGTTCGGGCAGCAGGTCGGCGTAGGCTTTCTCCACCGCCGCGCTGAGGGCGGGGTGCTTGATGAAGCGCCCGTTGACGAAGAGGTACTGCTCACCGCGCGTTTTGCGGCTGTATTCCGGACGGCTGACGAAGCCGCGTATCTTCACCAGGTCGGTCTCTTCCTCGACGTTGAAGAGACGCTCTTTCATCGGCTGCCCGAAGAGGCCGCAGATGCGCTGCAGCATGCTGCCGGCCTTGAGGTCGTAGAGCATCTTGCCGCCATGCGTCAGTGTGAATCCTATGTCGTGGTGTATGAGGGTGATGCGACGGAAGGTCTCCTCTATATGGCTCATCTCGACGCTGTCTTTTTTCAGGAAGTTGCGCCGTGCCGGCACGTTGAAGAAGAGGTTTTTCACGGCCAGCGTGGTGCCCGGCGGACATGCGGCGGGGTGCTGGTCGGTGATGTGCGAGCCCTCGATCAGCACCGTGGTGCCCAGCTCGCTGTCGTGCTGGCGGGTGCGGAGCTCCACCTGGGCAATGGCCGCTATCGATGCCAGCGCCTCGCCGCGGAAGCCCATGGTATGTATGGCGAAGAGGTCGTCGGAGCGGTGTATCTTGCTCGTGGCGTGGCGCTCGAAGCAGAGGCGTGCGTCGCTGTCGCTCATGCCGCTGCCGTTGTCGGTCACCTGTATCAGGGTGCGGCCCGCGTCTTTCAGCACAAGGTCTATCTGCTTCGCTCCGGCGTCCATGGCGTTCTCCAGCAGCTCCTTGACGGCTCCGGCTGGACGGTCCACCACCTCGCCGGCCGCTATCTGGTTGGCTACGCTGTCGGGCAGTATGTTGATGATGTCCATTATTTGGCGGTGCGTTTTTCGTATTCGTCGAAGAATTGCATCAGGCTCTTGACCGGCAGCACTTTGTTCATGATGATGTCGCGCCGCTCGTTGAGGATGATCATCGTCGGGGCGCCGTGCACGTTGTAGGCTTCCTGATAGTCGATGTTGACGTTGGTGCCGCCGACGTTGACCCAGCGGAAGTCGTGCTCGCGCACGTAGCGGCGCCATTTGTCGACGTCGGCCTCGTAGCCGATGGCGTAGACCTCGAAGCGCTTTTTGCCGGCGGCCACCATGTTGTCGTAGAGCTGCTTCAGCTGCTCGCTCTGCTCTTGGCAGTGGTGGCAGTCGGGGTCCCAGAACCAGAGTATGACGTATGGTTCGGCGAACTGGTGGCTGCTGTACCAGTGCTCGGGCGCGTCGATCTGCGTTGTGTCCATCATCAGCAGTTCCTGTCCGTGGGCGCCTATCAGGCTTTGGCGTATGCGGTTGTAGTTGTAGCGCATGTTGTGCAGGGTGCCTTCCGTGGCCCAGGGGCAGCGCCCTTTGAGGTAGTATTCAGAGGCCAGGTGGCACCAGACGGCATCCCAGCCAACGTTGCGTGTCGAACGGAAGTAGCGCGGCTCGATGAAGTCGAACACGTAGCGCAGCATGGCCGTGTCGCCCGCGATGCGGGCCGCCATGCGGTCGATCTCGGCGCAGATGGTGTCGCTGTCGGCGTAGTACATCAGGCCGAAGAAGAAGTAGTTCATCCAGTTGAAGAGCTGTGGCGAATATTTCACCCGCCCGAAGCTCTCGCCGCTCTGCCAGAAGCTGTCCCAGTAGTGGCGGCGGTAGTAGACGGGTTTGTCCTGCACCGTGTCGGGCACCTCCGGCCGGTCGAAGGCGTTCACCATGTCGAAGAAGTAGGTCTTGCGCTTGGGGTGGCGCGCCGTGGCCTCGTAGGCCAGCATGCGCTCGTTGAGGGCTTTCTCGTCGGCCTCGGCCTGACTGTCGCCGCTCTTCTTGCGTTCGCGTATGGCGGCGGACTCGCTGATGGCTGCCGCTTCGGTGGCCAGATAGTCGAACATCAGTCGGTTGGCCTCGCAGCCTTTGACTTTGACGCTCTGGGGTGTCAGCCGTGCGTCGGCCGTGATGCTGAAGCGCAGGCTGCCGTCGACGGCGAAGTCGCCCAGCTGCGTCTTGCCGTCCTGCTTCACCAGGGCGTAGAGTCCGGTCTGCCAAGCCTTTCTGCCTTTGAAGATGTACACGCCGCCGTCGGCGCGGCGGGCGGTGTCCATCGGCTGCAACTGGTCGCGGAAGTGGCGCATGGCGTAGAGTACAGTGTCCTTGGCTTCGTCGCCAAGCCGGAATGTGAAGCTATATTGTTGGGCCTCAGCTGCCAAGCCGAGTCCCAGGAGCAGTATCGCGTTCAGTATGCGTTTCATTTTCTTTTTACAATTTAACTCACTTCAAACGCGATGTTGTGCCGTTTATTGTGTGAATGACAAAAAAAATACTTTTTCTGTTAATTTTCTGTTAATTTAACACTGTCCCGGACCTTACCGGTAGTGCATATCAACGATACATCAACGATATATCAACGATATTTCGAC
>JAFVWV010000072.1 GCA_017501495.1 Bacteroidales bacterium
ATATCAACGATACATCAACGATATTTCAACGATATATCAACGATTAAAATCGTCGAAATATCGTTGAAATATCGTTGATGTATCGTTGATATGCGCTACCGGTACCCTTCCGGAGGCACCCCGAAGGCGGCATAACGATACAAAAAAACCGTGGACGGTTGTCCACGGTGTGATGTTCAATGATGCGTTACAAAATCAAAGCTTTTCCAGAGCAGCCTGCACGCTCTGAGCCACAGCGCGGCTGGTGAAGGTGGCTCCGCTCACGGCATCCACTGTCTTCTTCTTGGCTTTTTTGATTGTGAGGCCGTTCCAGTTGTTGAAGAAGCCGGTTTCCTCGACCCTCTGCATAAAACGTGGCGTCTCAGCGTTGGGCAGCGCATAGACACCGGTGATTATCTTTTTGGCGTTGAGGGTGATGAGCACCGGGGTCTCGCCGTTGAATCCCTTGATACCGTCGCTGGCGGGCTTGCTGTAGACGCCGTAGCCTATCACCTTGCCCTTGGCATCCAGCACTTCGGTCCATTTGTCGGTTTTCTTCACGCTCTTGGCCTGCGGGAAAGCTTTGGCCAACGTAGTCTCGATGCCGAGGGCGTTGTACTGCAGCTCGGCCGGTTTCTGCTGGCATTGTTCTTTGCAGTGCTGGTGTTTGGCGTGCGGGCCGCCGTGGCGGTGCATACGGCTGTCGGGGCCCTTCGGACCGCGATGCTGAATGTCGGAGCGGAGCATCGAAGCGCTGTCGCGATGCACAGGGCGCATACTGCGCTGCACGGCGGGTTTCTGCTCTTTCTTCTCTTGCTGCTGCACGGGCTGCTGAGCCATTGCGCCGCCCGCTGCAAACATCGCCACCAAGGCGAGGACGATTGTCTTCTTCATCGGTAAAGGTTTTTTGATTGTTTTCAATGCTTTAGTACCTATAAAGTTCGTTTTATTGCATTCTGGCGCCGAGATTCGGGTTGCCACGCAACGGTACCACACCGCCCGACGGCGGATAGATGCGCATGGCATTGCGATAGAAAACGGCCTCTTCAACATTCTGTCCGCCCGGCAGGCGGCAGGCTTCGAGGCGCCGGCGCGTATTGCCGTCGAAGGTCTGCAGCGCCCTCAGATCGTCGGCACCGATCTGGTAAGCCTCGGGGTGGGCGACGGCATCGGCACTGGGAACGATGTAGTACTGGTAGAGGCTGTCCACCGTGCCGCGGTGTACCCAATAGGGCATGTATCGGCAATTTTGAATTATGCTTTTTGAATCGGGGGCCCTCCGCAGGTCGAGCTCTATCATGATGCCGCCGTCGCAGTTCACGTCGCGCTGGTTGCTGACAAGGTTGCCCATGGAGTAGACTACAATTTCCGGGTAGCGGTCGTTGCCGGGATTGGCGTCGAGGGTGAAGTTCTGCACCACGTGGGGATGGCCGCCGATGACAACGTCGCAGCCGTGCCCGAGCAGCCAGCGGGCCGTCCGCTCTTGCTCGGCGTTGGCCTTGGTGGCATATTCTACACCCCAATGGATGAGGGTGATGACAAACTCGGCGCCGCGCTCGCGCGCCACACGCAGGTCGCGCGTCATCTCGGCGGTGTCGATGAAGTTGACCACGTTAGGTCTCTGCACCTCGATGCCGTTGGTGCCGTAAGTGTAGCAGAGAAAGGCCAGGCGGAAGCCGCCCCGATCGACGATCAGGGGGTGCTCGGCGTCGCGCTGCTCGCGGTCGCGATAGGTGCCGAGGTGCGGTATACCGAGCGAGTCGAGCTCGCACAGCGTACGCTCAAGGCCAGTCCGGCCACGGTCCATGCAATGGTTGTTGGCCGTGGTCATGATATCGAAGCCGGCATCGCGGGCGGCCTGAGCCAGCTCACGCGGCGACGAAAACTGCGGATAGCCCGTATAGGGCGGCCCGGCCAAAGTCACTTCAAGGTTGACAATAGCCAGGTCGGCGCTGCGGATATAGTCCTCCACATAACGGAAACAGGGTGCATAGTCGTAGCTGCCGTCCGACTGATGCGCAGCCTTGATCTGCGGGCCGTGCCCCATGAGGTCGCCGGCAAAAACGATTTTCACACTTTGAGCCCCGACGGGTAGCGAAATCAGCATCGCCAGCAGCAGCATCGCTCTTGAGACACTGCTTCTGCATGCGGATATACGAATAAGTTTCATGTTGCGAAATAATACAATACTTGTCAAATGCCACTAAAAAGGCCAAGCACCAAAAGCTTGGCCACGTCTATCTTTCTACCCGTCAGACCATCTCTTTAAAATCGCTGGCAGGATGTTTACACCATGGGCAGACGAAGTCGGCAGGCAAGTCTGTGCCTTCATAAACATAGCCACATACCTCACAGACCCATTTCCTCCCGCTCGCTTCAGCCTTGGCCGTATCGGGTTTCGGCTTGATATTCTGCAGATAGTAGGCGTATGTGATACTGGGGCTGTCATTGAGCACACGAGTTTCCATCGGCCGGGCCAAGAACATGGTGTGACTGCCGAGGTCAACACTTTTGGTCACAACACAACTGATGACTGAATTGATATACTTCGGCAGGTAGAGCAAGCCGTTTTCCGTGCGCAGTTGCTGTTCGCACCCGGCAAACTTGTCGACATCGCGTCCGCTTTGGAAGCCGAAATGCCGGAAGGGTTTCATGGTGGCTTCCTCGCTGAGTGTACACAGGTTGAACTTCAACGTTCGGAGCACCATGTCGTGCGTCAGATTGGATTTGTTGACACATATCATCAGCTGTAACGGGTCGCTGCTCACCTGCTGAGCCACATTGATGATGCATGCATTGTCTCTATCGCCTTGGCGGGCTACAAGTACGAAAAGACCGTAACTGATGTTGAAAAGCGCTGCTTGATCTACCATACAGACAGGGTTTAATGATATTTTTTTTCTACAGAGAAGCGACAATCTGGTCGGCCAGGATGGAGAGTTGAGCCTCCTGCGAAGGCTGCATGGCACTCTTGAGGGCAAGAGCGTCACCGACTATTGTAATATCTTTCATCTGTTCCAGTTCGGCACGCATAAGCTTTGCCGCCTGCGGAGCCCAACTGCCGTTTTCGATGAGGGCCACGGTACGTTTCTGCCAAGCATGGGCTTTGAGGTCGGCCATAAGGTTCTCCATTGGGGTGAAGATACCATTGTTATATGTACTGGAGGCCAGGACGACATGGCTGGCCCTGAAACATTCGGCAACAAGTTTGCTGGCGTGGGTGTGGCTGGCGTCGTAGGCCTTGATGCCCTTCACGCCGCGCTCCGAGAGCAGCGTACCCAACCGCAGGGCGGCGGCTTCGGTGTGGCCATAGATACTGCCATAGATAATCACCACTCCTTTATCCTCAGGTTCATACTTGCTCCACACGTCATGCTTGCCTATAAACCAACCGAGATTTTCGCGCCACACCGGCCCATGCAGAGGGCAGATGGTCTGTATATCAAGCGCGGCGGCTTTCTTGAGCACATTCTGCACCTGCAGCCCATACTTGCCAACAATGTTGATGTAGTAGCGGCGTGCTTCGCCAAGCCATTCATGTTCGAAGTCCATTTGGTCGGCAAAGAGGTTGCCGCTGAGGGCTCCGAATGTGCCGAAGGCATCGGCGCTGAAGAGAGTCTTGTTTGTACTGTCGTAGGTCATCATCACCTCAGGCCAGTGCACCATCGGAGCCATCGTGAAGACCAAAGTGTGGACACCTGTACATAGAGTATCCCCTTCCTTGACGGCCTGCAGGTTAACCGGCTTGGCTCCGTAGAACTGTTCCATCATCTGGGCGGCTTTGGCTGTGGTGACAACCGTGGCTTCAGGGTAGCGCAACAGAAGGTCCATCAGTGTGGCAGCGTGGTCGGGCTCCATGTGGTGAACCACCACGAAGTCGAGCTTTCTCCCTGCAAGTGCAACAGAGACATTCTCATAGAACTGCGAGGCAACACTCGCATCAACTGTATCAAAAAGCACCGTCTTCTCGTCCATCAGCATATAGCTGTTGTACGACACTCCACGAGGTATAGGATATACATTTTCGAAAAGGGCCAGGCGACGGTCGCTGGCACCGACATAGACAAGGTCGTTGTTGATTTTCTGAATATTATACATTCTGTTGTTTTTTAGTTTAGTTCTGTCAAATATAAAATAGTAACGACAACATTGCTGTTTTATTGTACGTATACTGCATTCAGTCGGCAGCTGCGAGGGTGGCGACACTGATTTTCAGCCCATCTACACCTTCGAGTGCATCGGCACAGGCGGCAATGGTGGCACCCGTAGTAAGCACATCGTCGACCAACAGCACATGCTTGCCCTCTATCAAAGACGGTTTTCTGACTCTGAATGCACCCTCGACGTTGATGCCACGTTCAGCGCTGCCCCGCAGACTCTGCTTGCGCGTATATCGATGACGCACCAAAACATTGGTGACCACCGGACGATGCATCACGTCAGAGATACCTTGACTGATTATTTCGCTCTGGTTATAACCGCGTTCCAGCCAACGAAGCCAATGAAGCGGCACCGGTATAAGGATTTCGACATCGTCGAAACGACCACTGGCGGCAAGATCCAGTCCAAGTTGTCGGCCCATCATGTAGCACAACTCGGTTCCATCGTGATACTTCATGGCGTGTATCAAACGGCGCGTCGTGTCGCCTTTGCGAAAATGATACAACGATGAGGCCGCCACGTACGGAACCCGTCCTATGAGACGGCGTTCAATAAGGTTGTTGTCCATTGGAGAATAGCCTGTAGCGGCCAATGCACTAAGACAGGAGATACACACCTGACGCTCTCCCGCCACCAATACCTCGCCGCAGCAGGCACATGTGGTGGGGATGACGGCTTGCAGCAACTCTCTAAGCATGGCAATTCAAGGCATAAACAGACAACTGTCGCCGTAACTCAAGAAGCGGAAGTCATGGTCGAGGGCATACCGATATACATCCTTCCAACGGTCGCCTATCAAGGCTGAAACGAGCAGAAGCAGCGTACTCTTGGGCTGATGGAAGTTAGTCACCAAGCCATCCACGACGCGATAACTGTAACCAGGGGCAATCATCAACTGTGTATTGCCATGCAAGGTGTCCGTTCCATGGCGCTTCATCCATTGCAGGATATTGGTGTAAGCCGTTTCATACCCTATGCCTGCCTCTAACTGGTAAGGATCCCACTGACGTACATGCATGGTGTCGAGTTCAGGGTTGTCCTGCAGTTGAACACCAAACCAATAGAGGCTCTCCAGAGTACGCACTGTGGTGGTTCCGACAGCCACAAGCGGCTTACCTGCATGACCGACAAGGTGTTTCAAATTGTCGGCACTGACATGCACCGGTTCCACATGCATCTCATGTTCGCCGATAGTGTCCGTGCTTACAGGTTTGAATGTGCCTGCACCGACATGCAGCGTGATATACTCAGTCTTGATACCGCAGGCTCGCACCGACTCTATCACCTCCGGTGTGAAGTGCAGACCAGCCGTAGGTGCAGCCACCGAGCCTTCGTAGTGGGCATACACCGTCTGGTAACGTTCGGCGTCACTGGCTTGGGCTTCACGGTGTAGATATGGCGGCAACGGTATGACTCCTGCAGCCTCTATCACCTCGGCAAAACTCGCGCCTCCTGTCCACTCGAAATCGACCACCCATGCATTGCCTTCAGCCTCCCGGCGAGTAGCGGTAAGTGTGGTGGTTCCGGCAGCGCCGAGGGCGACGTTCAACGTAAGTGGACCGCTCTTCCATTTCTTGTTGTTGCCGATAAAGCAAGTCCATGAGCATCGCCGATCTTGCGCGAAGGTCTCGGCCACATCCATATCGCGCGGCTCAAGACAAAAGACCTCAATCACAGCGCCAGTATCCTTTCTGAACAAAAGGCGTGCATGTATGACCTTTGTATCGTTGAACACAAGCATCGCCTCGCGCGGCAACAGCGACGGCAAATCGCAAAAATGATGTTCGGAAAGAGTGTCTTTCTTCAGGCAGAGCAATTTTGACTGGTCGCGTTGCGGCAAGGGAAACTTGGAGATACGTTCGTCGGGCAGCGGGTAATCGTAGTCGTCGATACGGATTTGCTTCAAATCATTCAGCATGGCTTTCCCGGCGTTGCGTGATTATCGACAAAAGAATATACCACATGATTATCAGCGACAGTGCCACCCAGCGGAAGCCGACGGCCACAAGCATGGCGACTATCAGCACGACACAGCCTGCCAAGAAAATGTATGGTACTCTATTGGTGCGCCACGACATATCTTTGAAATTGAACTTCAACGAGAACATAGGCAGCTCGCTCACCATGAGCACATCAGTGGCCAAAGCCACCACAGCCAATACGATGGCCTCCGCACTGCTGCCAACACTATATCCGGTCTGCGCCAAGCCCACCCAAATCAATGCATTGGAGGGCACCGGCAAGCCGAGAAACGAATGGCTCTGACGTGTGTCGATATTGAACTTGGCCAGCCTGTAGGCAGCGAAGAGCGGCATCAGCAAAAACGGAATCATCGTAAGCAGCACACCCCATTGAGGCATCATGCCGCGCAGCGGATCTTCGACAAGCTTGGCCATGATGAATGCCGGAGCCACCCCCGAGGTGACCACATCGGCCAGCGAGTCGAGTTGTTTGCCCAATTCAGACGGCACGTTGAGCAACCGGGCCGAAAGGCCATCGAAAAAATCAAGAAAAATGCCCGCGCAAATCCATATAGCAGCAAGTCGGGCATCGCCCAGTGCCAGCGATGCAAACACCGATTCAACGCCGCAGAAAAGGTTCCCGAGTGTAATGAGGTTTGGAATAAAACGCTTAATCATTCCTTACGGTCGCTCAATCGTTATAGAGTTTGATGATGAGTTTGAACTCTTCATCGTCCCAATACTCCTTGAACTCGGTGTCGACAGCTGCTTTGCGCTTGTACTCGTAATCGTCGTCGATAGACGCCTTGAGGTTTTTAAGGCAGTTGGTCTTGTCGCCCAAACGTGCATAGGCCACGGCACGCAGATACTTGACGTCCTTGTTCTGGTCGAGGCAGCAGTCGAGGGTGCGGATGGCCGTACCTGTCTCGTCGTTCATCAACTGGGCAAAGGCGAGGTTGTAGGTGCATGGTTTACCCTTCATGGCCTTCTGTGCTTCGCTGTAGTTGCCTTTCTTCAGGTTGAGGATGGGGATATTGGCGTCGGCATCGTTGCTGCCCTGGCGTTTGGCTTCCTCGAAGTAATACTTTGCAAGGGCATAGTCTTTCTTGGCCAGATAGAGCAGACCTGTGTTGTTCAACACGTCAGGGTTGTGGGGGTTGAGGTCGCGGGCCACATTCAGGTAGCGTTCGGCCTCGTCGTAGTCTTCGAGGTAGAAACTCACGGCACCGGCATTGTTCCATGCGGCCCATTCTTGCGAGTGGTTCTCGGTCGCCCACTTGTAGTATTTCAGCTTTGTGTCGTAATTGTAGTTGATGTAGGCGGCATACATCAGTTCGTCAAACGAGAGTTTCTCCGGCTTGGTGGAAGCCAGCTTGGCCAGTTCGGCGTCGGTCTTGCGGGCCTCGCTGTAATAGAGGGCTATCTGGGCACGGCGCAGACTGGGGAAGATGTCGTCTTTCAGTTCGGTGTATACTTCGGCCATATTGCGGATCATCTGTTCGCGCTTGACCAAGTTCTGCTGAGTCTCGACTACGTTGATGATGGCGTGTTTGTCCTGAATGTCAGAAGCCTCGACCATCACCACGAAATGCACCCAGTCTTCGCCCGAAGCGCGGGTGGTAATGACCAGCTGCTTCAGTTGCTGGTATTTGTAGTATTCCACATCCTGAGGTTTCACCTTTGCGCGGCGGGCCATGACGGTCAGCACCTCGTCGAGCACTTTGTTGAGTTGTGCAGTGGCAATGTCGGCACGGTTTTTCGACACGCCCACGTTGGCGCTCTCTTCGCCTTCGGGCGATGCCCATCCGGTGATGCTGATCTGCTTTGGCAACCCTTGCTCCAACATGACGCGTTTCAGGCGTTGTAGGCTGTTGTAGGAGTCAAATTTCTGGTTCATCTCGAAGTTCCAATCGAGCTCCGACGTGCCGTTGAGGAAGTAGATGTCGGCAGTCTCGACATAGCCCTGGCTCTTGTTGTAGTTGATAGGCGAGATGGAGATATTACCCTTGATGTCGACCCACGACGAGGTGTTGTTGACGCCGTCGGAGATGAGCACGGGGCTAAACTCTACACCCTTGTTGTCGCGCAGTATGTCGTCGCTGAAGCGTGCATCTTCGTTGGTCGAGCTGGCTTTATAGCCCACTGGGGTCAGGGTGACGCGGCCGGTCTCCATGCCGGGCTTGAAGTCGAACTGGTCGCTGTATGTGAAGCGTCCGCCGTTGGCATAGTTGATGATGGTGCCGTCGCCGTCTACTTTCTCGCCCTTGAGGGTGATGGGTTCGAGCGGTATGTTGCCGCCCTCCCATGTAAACACCGGTTGCAGAAACACGGCGCAGCCTTTGTTGAAGTATTTCTCGGGCACCTGGCCCGTGAATTTCACCACCACCTTGTCGTCCATCGTCTCGACGGGGTTGGGGTTGGCTTGATAGCGCACTTTTCCGCTGCCTGACTTCATCTTGGACAGCCCGCTGCAACCCGTGAGCACCACGGAGAGGAGCATAATAGCAAAAAGAGACCTTCTCATTTTATGTTGTTTACTTTGCATTATCTACATATTTTCCAGACACATACAGCGACTTACACCACTGTAGGGGTGCCAATATTCAATCTGCAAATATAGGCCTTTTTTTTAATATAGCAAAAAAAACTTCTTCTTTAGCCTTCACCAATTCTTTTCAGCATGCCTATCTTTTGGCACCAGGGCAGAAGCCGCGCACCGGACAGAAGTTGCATCCTTCTGTCTTGTCGGCGGCACGGAAGGGCACTGTCGGGTCGAGCAGTTCTCCTATGCGCTCGGCGAGCATCTGACCGAAGATGTCCACATGCACCGGCTTGACGTCCGGATTGCCGTCCCATCGCGCCAGGCGCACGTCGCTCTGCAGGTTGCGCAGCGGATAGATGCCTACGTTCAGCGGCTCCGGATTGGCCACCGAATGGCTATAGAGCAGCGCATAGCACATCAGTTGCAGCCATTTGGACGGCATCGGCTTGCCCATGTCGAGGTCGCTGCTCAGCACACTGATTTCACGGTCGTCGAGGCGCCCTGTCTTATAGTCGATTACACGCAAATGGCCGTTCATGCGGTCGATGCGGTCCACCGTGCCGCGGAGGTTGACCTCGAACGGTGCCCCTTCGATTGTCAGCGGCATCTGCATCGTCTCCTCCATGGCAATCATCTCTATCACGTCGCCTTTGGCCAGGTGGTCTATCTCTCGCTGCAGCACACGACGCAACTGGCTCTCTGCCACCGAGTATAGAAACCTGTTGCGCCCCTCGGAGTTTCGGCCATGCCGGTAGAACTCGCCGAACTCTGTGTCGAGCAGTCCGTTCAGCCCGTCGAGGGCTGCCTTCAGTCCTCCGGCCTCAACCGGCCGCCCTTTGTATGGCTCGTAGATATGCTTCAGCACGTTGTGGACGCATGTGCCGAGCTGCGATGCATCAAGGTCTTCGTCCAGCTCCTCGGTTTCGCGCACATCGCAGACGTAGCAGTAATAGTACTGCAGCGGACAGGTCATGTAGACGCTCAACGACGACGGCGAGAAGCCATATGCCGCCAGCTCGCGCAGCTTGTCCATCACCTCGGCCGACTTCTCGCCTTTCGGTTCAAGCTCGCCATGATGGAGCGCCATGCCCATGTCGACCACACGGTCGGTGACGGTGATGTTCGGGAAACGGCGCGCCAGCTCGCTGCGCACCTGTTTTATGAATCGGCTCTCCTCGCCCTTGCCCATGGCCTCCGATTCCGAACTGTAGACCAGCCAGACTTCGCTGGCGCGTTGCAGCAGGCGGTAGAAGTTGTAGGCGTAGACGGCGTCCTTCTCCTCGTAGGTGGGCAGGTGCGCGGCACGTTTGAGTTCATGTGGTATGAGCGAACTCTGGCTGCGGGCCGACGGCAGCACCCCCTCGTTGGCCGAGAGGAGTATGACGCGGCGGAAGTCGAGGTTGCGGGTTTCGAGCATGCCGAGTATCTGCAGCCCGGTCAGCGGCTGACCGAGGAAGGAGATGCTGTGGCGCTGTGCGATGCGGCTGTAGACCCGCTCGAACGACGTGATGCTGTCGAGATAGTCAAGGTATCCGGCCCCGTCGCCCGAATGCTCCTGCTGCATGCGGTCGAAGTAGTCGAGCACCTCGACCAGGCCGCCCAAGGCCTGCTTTTCTTTGAGGTTGCGTTCCAGGGCCGGGCTTGCCGCCAGCAGCGAAGCCACCCGGCGCAGCAGCGACGGCAGCTCGCGCGGCGACGGCACCTCGACCGGAAAGAGGAACGCGAGGCGGTCGTCGCCCACCATCACGGCCACATCGGCCGCCGTGCAGCGTATGCAGCCGCCACGGTCGATATAGCTGGTGGCGCGCTGACGCATGTCCCTGCGGTCGAGCAGCCGGCCTATGTGGTAGTCGGCCAGCACCTCGACCACATCGCTGTGGTAGTAGCCGCGACGGTCGCCCTGACGGTAGAGCGACAGCAGGCGCATCACCAGTGCATGCACTCCGCTGTCGGCGTAGGCAAAACCCATCGACACGTTGACGTGGCTCTCCTCGCCCATCTCGGGCAGGGCGTTGAGCACCGGCAGTATGAGGCTCTCGTCGGCAAGCACCACGGCCGTGCTCTCGGGGTCGGAGAGCCAGTCGGCGTGGTCGCGGAGCAACTGCCCGGCGTATTTGCATTGCACCACGTTCTCCGGACACTCCACGATGCAGATCTGCTTGCTGCCCTGCCCGAAGTGTGACCCGAAGTGCCATCGGGCGCCGAATTCCTCGGCATGGCGCCGCAGGAAGAGGCCTGCCTCCTGCTCGGGATCGGAGAAGTAGTATTCGTCGCCGTCGGTCACCAACTCGCCCAGGCCGCGACGCACGTATTCGCCTATGATGCGGCGCTCGCATTCGCTTATGGCGTTGAAGCCTATGAAGTAGACCCTCCGCCATCGGTCCTCGTCAATCAGGCTTCCGATGTGCTCGGCCACATGCCGGTAGGCCATGCCGCCGTAGGCCTCGCCCTTGGCCGCAAGTCTTTCGTGCAGAAGGGTATAGTATTCGTAGAGCGAGCGGTAGAACTCCAGGTAGTCGCGCTGCATGGGGCTCATGGCTGGGTTCTCCACGTCCCATTCGAGCAGCTCTTTGTAGGCGTGCAGGTTCTGGAAAAGGTCGCGTGCATCGACGCAGTAGCGGTCGATGTCGGAGAAGTCGGCCAGCATGATGTCGCCAAAGGCGATAAAGTCTTCGAAAGTGGCGTATTTGCGCTGGTCGCCGCCAAGCTGCATGTGGATGGCATAGAGGTCGAACAGCAGGAATTCGTTGGGCACTATCGTCAGCCCTCCGAGCTCCGCCACGAGGTCGTCTATAACCATCGTCTGCGGCACAAACCACCCCTCGCCGCTCTCGGCCGAAAGGTTCTTGAAGGCCCTGCGCATAAAGACCTCCGAGCGGTGGTTGTTGAAGACCACCAGCGTGCGGCTGAGGTCGTGACTCGGGGCGGCATCGGCCACGATACGGCGGGCCGCCTGTTTCAGGAAAGTATCCATTGCTTGGCTGATTGCAGTTTTTCAGGTGTACCCACGTCGAGCCACTGCGAGGCGTCGTGGCGATAGGCCGCCACGCGTTCGCCGAGCCCTGAAAGGCGTATGTATTCGTCGATAATCGGATATGGCTGCCGGGCTTGAGGCAGACGCCTGAGCAAGTGCGGGCTGACCACCGCAATACCGCTGAACGCCAGCGCTTCGCAACCGTCGTCGAGCACAGCGTCTTCCGTGGTCCGGCCCAGCAGGCGGCCTTCGGCGTCGAAGGCCAGCAAACGCCGCGTGCTGCGGCGGCTGACGCAAAGCGTGGCCTGATTGTGCGACTCGCTGTGGAAACGCACAAGGTCGCGCAAGTCTATGCGCGAGAGCACGTCGACATTGTGGACCAGCACCGGCTCCCGCCGCTCGAACAGCGGCGCCGCATGGCGCAATGCACCTCCGGTGTCGAGCAGCATGGCGCGCTCGTCGCTGATGCTGATCCGGCATGGCCATTGGCGGCTGGCTATAAAATCCTCCACCATGTCGGCAAAATGATGCACATTGACTACAATATGCCCTGCTCCTGCATCGACCAGCCGGTTGACGGCCAGCTCGAGCAGCGGCGTGCCGTAAATCTCGACCAGCGCCTTGGGGCGGTCGTCAGTCAGCGGATGCAAACGTGTGCCGAGTCCGGCAGCGAGAATCATTCCTTCCATATCAAAAATATTAACGTCATTGCACCGCTTTTATTTTGCACGCTCCGAAAAAATGAGGGTCATTTTTACAAAACACTATATATCAATACTCTGCACCGACCCAAAAACACACCCATAGCGTCGTTGTACGCTATATGTACGCTACTTGTACAGTACTTGTACGTTTATAAAGCGTACATATACTGTACAAGTACTGTACAAGTACTGTACAACGGCCGAAGAGGTAGGCTACCGGATGGCACCCACGACGGACACCTCGCGCACAACGCAGGAAACATTATTGGCTCCGGATTGCATTTTTTTTGTATCTTTGCAATCCGGCCAACGGCCGAGAAACACACTCAACAATCTGTAAACCAGAAAACAACCACGAACAAAGCAACTACAGAAATGAACTGGAAAGACGAATACAAGAAGAAAATATCGACCCCCGAACGGGCCATCAAAGACATTCACGACGGCGACTGCGTGGTGATGGGCCACGCCGCCGCGGTGCCGCGCATGGTGCCGCAGGCCATGGCCGACCACTGCCAGGACTACAACGACGTGCTCATCTTCCACATGACCACCCTCGGCGACAACCCCCTGCTCCACCCCCGATGCTACGGCCACTTCCGCCATGTGAGCAACTTCCTCAGCGGCAACAGCCGCGACACCGTCAACCACCTGGCTGGCGACTTCTTCCCGGCCTACTTCAAAGACGTGCCCGAGATGATAGGCGACGAGATACCGTGCGACGTGGCCGTCTTCCAGGCCACCCCGCCCAACGACGACGGCTACTGCTCGCTGGGCGTCAGCTGCGACTACGCCCTGGCGGCCATCCGCGTGGCCAAACACGTCATCATCGAAACCAACGAGATGATGCCCTTCATCGGCGGCGAAAACATGATACACATCTCGCAGATAGACCATATCATACCCTGCGCCTACCCGCTGCCCGAGCTGCACTCGTCGACCCCCTCGGAGGTCGAGGCCGCCATCGGCCGCCACTGCGCCTCGCTCGTCACCGACGGCTCCACCCTCCAGCTCGGCATCGGCGCCATACCCAACGCCGTGCTTCAGGAACTGGGCGACAAGAACGACCTCGGCATCCACAGCGAGATGTTCTCCGACGGAGTGGCCGACCTCATGAAGCGGGGCGTCATCAACGGCCGCCGCAAGACCCTCCACCGCGGCAAGGTGGTGGCCACCTTCATCATGGGCACACGCGAGCTGTACGACTTCGTCGACGGCAACGAGCAGATAGAGCTCTTCCCCGTCAACTACACCAACGACCCCTTCATCATAGCCCAGAACTACCGCATGATATCCATCAACTCGTGCCTCGAGGTCGACTTCATGGGCCAGGTGGCCAGCGAGTCGATAGGCATGCGCCAATTCAGCGGCATCGGCGGCCAGGTCGACTTCGTGCGCGGCGCCTCCATAGCCCGCGAAGGCAAGAGCATCATAGCCATGCCCTCCACCGCAGCCGGCGGCACCATCTCGCGCATCAAACCCTTCCTCACCCCCGGCGCCGCAGTCAGCACCACGCGCAACGACGTCAACTACATCGTCACCGAATACGGCATCGCCCGCCTCAAAGGCCGCACCCTCCAACACCGCGCCGAAGACCTCATCCGCATCGCCCACCCCGACTTCCGACCGCAACTGATAGAAGAGTACGAACGCCGCTTCATGAGTAAATTCCAAGCTTGAGTATATGTTTGCACAAATCAACATCGTAGAGATTTTCAGCACCTTCCTCGTGATGTTCGCCATCATCGACATCACGGGGTCCATCCCCATCTTCGTCTCCATGCGCGAGCAGGGCAAGGCCATCAACCCCCTGCAGGCCACCGGCGTGGCGCTGCTGCTCTTCGTGGCCTTCTACTTCCTCGGCGACGCGCTGCTGCACCTCTTCAGCATCGACATGGCCTCCTTCGCCGTGGCCGGCGCCCTGGTGCTCTTCATCCTCGCCCTCGAGATGGTGCTCGGACGCGAAATCATCAAAGACAACACCAACCTCAGCGGAGCCAGCATCGTGCCCGTGGCATTCCCGCTCATTGCCGGTCCAGGCGCCATCACGGCCCTCATCTCGCTCCGCGTCGAATACGCCACCGTCAACATACTCATCGGCCTCTTCCTCAACCTGGTGCTCGACTACTTCGTCATCCGCTTCCTCGACAAGATTGCCAACCGGCTCGGCGGCGAAATCATCTACGTGCTGCGCAAGTTCTTCGGCGTCATACTGCTCGCCATGAGCGTCAAACTCTTCGCCGGCGGCATCGAAGGCGTACTCTCCACACTCGGTCAGCAATAGGCCAAAAAAGCAGAAAAAAAGGTTGCCGCAATGCCATTTTGCAACACCGGCCAGACTGCAGGACAGAAAAATATCATGCTTTCATAAAGCTGAAAAACAAATAAATAAACTATACCGAGAATTTTTTTTGAAAAAATATTTTGTCGGTTCAAAAAAAGTTCGTACTTTTGCACTCGCTTTTGAAAGGAAAAAGCAACCGAAACGGTCCGGTAGTTCAGTTTGGTTAGAATACATGCCTGTCACGCATGGGGTCGCGAGTTCGAGTCTCGTCCGGACCGCCAAACACAAAGAAGTTCTCCTAAAAGGGAACTTTTTTTGTCGACTTACAGCAAAAAGAAGGTGCGGCCGGGGTTCTATAACCTTTAACCTATAACCTTCAACCTATAGAACCGGGGCTGCTTGGTTTTGACAGCAGGGATAATGGGTTTGTAAGCATGCAGGCTGACGCACCAGAAGCCTTGAAAACAGATGCAGAACAATAATTGGCGAAAACAACTACGCTCTCGCTGCCTAACCGAAGAACAGTAAGTTCGGCTTAATCCCCGCGCAAGGCGCAGGGACGGGACATCTCCCAGCGACCACGCCTGTCGGCGGCTGACCCGGAGGTGCTAATAAAGACAGGATAGCCGGCACGACGCCTCTACATGCCGGTGAACCTTCAGAGGATAAGGGCCGCCTTGGGTGCCGACGTCCGGAGCTGCCCCGACAACCAACCATCGGATAAGCATGTAGAAAGCACACTTGTTAACTGTTTGGACGAGGGTTCGACTCCCTCCAGCTCCACTCGAGAGAGACCACATTATGGTCTCTTTTTTTTTGGCACATTGGACAAAAGACTCTTTACCATACGAAAAGAAGCGGAACCTAGAAGGTTCCGCTTCTTGTTCCGAGGGTGGGAGGTGGGGTTCGAACCCACGACCTCCAGATCCACAATCTGGCGCTCTAACCAGCTGAACTACGCCCACCATCTATCGCTCGTAAGCGGGTGCAAAAGTACAAACATTTTCCGAATTGGCCAAATATTTTTTTAACATTTATTGCAGATGACTGATTTTTAAGCACAAACAAACCAACACTCCTCGCATTGAGATAATACATAATGCGTTGCATATACCATGAATTGGGTATTTTTTGCCAGACGCTTTGCCATGTTGTTTTATGTTTGTAATTTTGCAGCCAAATAGACATAGAAACACACCATGACACCAGTAATCATAGGCATACTGCTCCCTTTGGCCGGCACCGCGCTGGGCTCGGCCTTCGTATTTTTCATGAAGAAGGACATCCCCGACCGCCTGCAGAAGACCCTGCTGGGCTTCGCCAGCGGCGTGATGGTGGCCGCCAGCGTGTGGTCGCTGCTGATACCGAGCATCGAGATGGCACACGAGAGCGTGGTGCCGGCTGCCGTGGGCTTCTTGGCGGGTATCGGGTTCCTGCTGCTCATCGACGAGCTGACGCCCCACCTGCACCTGGGCGCATCAAAGGCAGAGGGACCACGCAGCCGCCTGTCGCGCACTGCGATGCTGGCGCTGGCCGTCACCATCCACAACCTGCCAGAGGGCATGGCCGTGGGCGTGGTCTTCGCAGGCTCGGAGCATGGATTGACCCTCTCGGCGGCTCTGGCCGTTTCGATAGGCATAGCCATACAGAACATTCCAGAAGGTGCCATCATCTCGATGCCGATGCATGCCGAGGGCAACTCGCGCTGGCGTTCGTTCCTCATAGGCACGCTGAGCGGCGTGGTTGAACCGATAGGTTCGGTGGCCATACTGCTGTTGGCGTCGGTGCTGGGCGTGGCCCTGCCCTATCTGCTGGCTTTCGCCGCAGGCGCCATGATGTATGTTGTGGTCGAGGAGCTAATACCCGAGACAGCCCAAGGCCGCCACACCAACCTCTCCACCATAGGCTTCGCCGTGGGCTTCGTACTGATGATGGCTATGGACGTCTTGCTGGGATAGCCAATACCAGGGCCGAGGCGGCGAGGCCGTAGTACATCGGGTCGGCAGGCAGGTGCAGCAGTCCGGCGGCAAGCATGGCAGCCGTACCGGCTATCATCGATGCCACCACTCCTTTCGATGTGAAACGTCCTGGCAACCACAACGCGAAGCTCAGCGGCAGCAACAGAGCAGCGGCACGCAGGCCGAGCGAGAGGAAGCCGAGGTCGTTGATGAACGAGCCGCGCATGAAGTGTGCCACCACCACGCCCAAGGCGAGCAGACCCACGATGGCCAGCCGCATGCCAGCCAGCGAGTCGCGATGGACCACGTCGCGCATGACGATGGTAGAAGCGCCGAGCACCAGGCCGCTGGCGCAGCCGAGGATGTTAATCAACAACGTGCCAAGGGCTATGCCGCCCAGCCACGAAGGCAGGTGGTTCAAGATAAATGCCGGGAAAGCCTGCAGCGAGTTTTCTATCACGCCGATGCCGTCGGGTAGGGTCTTCCCTGCCCCCTGCAGGGCGGCGGCTTCGGCGGCTGTGACGTAGTGGCCACGCATATACATGCCCACGAGCGTACAGGCTGCACCGATGAGGGGTATGAGTGCAGCACAGTAGACCGCGCCGAGTTTTGCCTTGCGCGTAGTGGCAGCCGACCACACCGCCTGGGCGTAGGTCTGTGTGCACACCACGCCGAGGGTGAGCGAGAGGCATCCGCCAATATCTTTCAGCGGTCCGCGGGCTATAAGGCTGCCATAGCGGCGGTGTATGTCTTCGGCACCGGATATGTCGTTCATCTGTGCCAACAGAGACGAAGAGTAGAGGTCGGCGACGCTCTCGCGTATGCCCACCAAGCCGTGTCCCAACCGCCACACGGCTATGCCTGCGGCCAATGAGCAGAGGTAGAGCAGCAGCAGTTTGACGATGCCGCTGGCCCCGGCGCTCTTTATGCCGCCGAAAAGCACGATGGCCGCAACAAGCACTGCCCCGACCGTCAACGCCGCCGTAAGCGGCAGGCCGAAGAGACTGCCCAGCATGGCCGACGAAGAAAGCAGCTGCGAGGTGATGCTTATGAAGATACCTATCAGAAAAAGTATCGAACCGACAGTCTCGGCACGCGGACCGTATTGCTTGCGCACCACCTCCATCAGCGTGGTGCAACCGCTGCGACGCAGGGGTCCGGCATAGACCAGTCCAAGCAGAAGCGCCCCCAAGGCAGCACCGATGGTGAACCACCAGGCCGAAATACCGAACGAGAAGGCCAGTTGGGCAGTGCCGATGGTGCTCTGTCCGCCGACGAGGGTGCCCAGGATGGCGCCGCAGACCATCCACGAACCCGCGCGGCCGCCGGTGGCAAAGCTGCGGGCATCCTTCACCTTGCGGCCCGACGCTATGCTCACCGCCAGCAGAACGCCGACGGTGAGGAGGATGCCGATGATATGTATAGTAGTCAGCATAGTTTAGCTTAGTACATTTTTTTTCAAAAAACGCAAGCCGCCACGAATTATTGCATAGCAATGGCATGTCGTGTGGTTCGCCGCTGTATTTGTCTTTTCATTCCGCTCCAAGCTTTATTGGAAGCTCGGTAAAAAAACCCGGATACCCCCTCACCGAGCAGTCGGCCTTCGACCCGTTTAAGAAGTCCTGAAAGCCGAGCACAACACAATGCAAAAAAGGCTGGCAAAGCATTTCTTTGCCAGCCTTTCGCATTTCCCTTAATGTGTACGTCAATCGATATAACGTGCCACGTCTTCGATAGATGGCCGGTCGATCGGCAGTTTGACGAGGTTCCATGGACCATCGGGGTCGTCGGGACGATAGGGATAGACTACATACCATACCTCTGCACCGTAGGTCGACGAGCGGTCGTAGGTGCGGACCACATAGGCGGGCATCATCACAGCGTCGGTGACGGTGTCCACCACAACCCGGCCTTCGTCGTTGCGGACGTATTCGGTGTTGGCGGTGCCGGCGAGTTCCTGCAGTTCGCCACCATAGTAAATCTCAACCTGCGAGAGGTTGCCGTCGGATAGAAGGCTTATTTCGGCATTGGCGCCAAGCTTGTATCTTGCCATTTCATGCATTTGGCCATGACCTCCGGAGTGTTGTCTGCCGCCGCAGGCCGACACCAACACAAGGAGCATGAGTCCTAAAAAGGTCTTACGTGTCATTCTGTCTTTGTTTTTTCTATTCAAACGAGTGCTTTGTCATTTTATTGTGTACACCACAGGAGAAAAAAAAGAGAGCCCCGGAAGCCATGGCTTTCGGGGGCTCTCTGTCGTTTCGGGTGCACCGTGCGCGCTTAGCGAGTGAACTCGATGATGTTGCCGTGTGCAGTGACGGTCATCTCGGTGTAGATACCGAGGATGGTCTTCACAGAGGTGGTGTAGGTGATGTTGGCAATCGCCTGGCCATCTTTGAGATTGGCCTTCTGGAACATGTCGTTCACGGCATTGTCCTTGAGCGATTTCTCACTGCATCCACCGAAGCCGAGGACATAGGTGCTCTCCGATGTGCCTTCGACCTTGTCGAGGATGCGGTAGTTGTTCTGCGACAGCACCACGTCGGTCTGTACGGTGTTGTTCAGATAGCTGACGCCTGTGCACGATGCCAGCCCCAATGTGGCCACGCAGGCCACGATCAACATTAGTTTTTTCATGATTATTATAATTTAACAGGTGAATTAGATGTCTTTATTTGGCGTCGCGGCCGGCGCGGATGGCCTTGATGTTGGTCTCCACCACGGCGTCGCCCTTGCGTGTCGAGAGACGGCGTGTGGAATTCGTCGTTGGGCTCGCAGCCAATGGCGAAGAGGAGTATCATGGCGGCTAACAGTTTCATTATATGTCTCATATTAGTTTGCTGGCAATACAATCAAACCGACCAAATGTTTTTTTGATAATTGCCGCAAGATGCTGATATGCAGATATGTTTGGTACCAAGTGTACACTTCGGTCAGGCCTCTTTTGGGTGAATGATAAAGCAAAAATTGCACAATTCGACACTTGTTGCACACATAAATCATTAATGTCGCCTTTACTTTCTTGCCATCTTCATGACAATGGTCATGGAGTAAGGACCGTCTTCGTCTTCACCCGAATCGGTGTAGGTGAGGTTGAAGGCCTTTTTGTCGAGTTTGTCGATATGATATGCCTTAGGACCAAATTCATCGGTCATTGTTATCATGTCATCGTTGATGCTCCAACGGCCGATGCTTTCGTCATCACCGTCGACAGAGTGGTAGATGCTGGTGTAGGTACCATCATTGTTGAAGGTAAATTCGGCAGTTTCACCCGGCTCGAGCATGGACATGCTTTCGGTCTCGCCACCCTGAGTGAAGTTGTAGATGACTTCATTTTCCACCCAGGTTCCGAGGATGAGTTCTTCTGCATCTTTCTGGCATGCAGTGAGGCTGAGTGTTAGAACAGCGCAAATCGCAGCCAAAAGGGTTTTTAAACTTTTCATAGTGTTGTTGTTTTAATAAGATTATAAAAATAGTGATTGATTATCAGAATTGTATGGGAAGGTGAGGATAAAAAAAGGTCCACGCCCACCAATGCGTGGACCTTTTTTGTCCGAGATACAGTTTTATTTGGCGTCACGGCCGGCGCGGATGGCCTTGATGTTGGTCTCCACCACGGCGTCGCCCTTGCGGCCGAAGATGGCCTTGATGGCTTTCTCCAGCTCGTCGAAGGCAATCTCCAGATAGGGAGCGGCAGCGCCGAGCAGCACCATGTTGCCGCGGGCGTTGAGCTCCTTGGCGATGGCGTTGGCGTTGAAGCACACCAGCTTGGGCAGCTTCTTCAGTTCGGCATAGACCTTCTCGATGTCGGGGTAGTTGCTGATGTTGACGAAGGGGTCGCTGTTGGTGATGACCACGCCGTCGGGGGCCAGGAAGGTGAGGTAGCGCAGGGCCTCCATGGGCTCGGAGCTGAGGATGATGTCGGCTTTGCCTTCGGGGATGACGTCGGCGAAGATGGGGTCGCTGCTGACGCGGAGGTGGCTGAACACCGAGCCGCCGCGCTGGCTCATGCCGTGGATTTCGCTCTGCTTGACGTTGAGGCCCAGGTTGAGGGCGGCGTCGCTGATAATCTTGGCCACGGAGACGATGCCGTCGCCGCCTACGCCGCAAAGTATGATGTCTTTCTTCATTGTTTTCTTCGTTTTATTTGTTAGCAGCAATACGTTTCTTGTTCTCGACTATGCAGACGCGCTGCGGGATGATGACGCTCACACCCTCGTAGGCAATCTCCTCTTCGAGGATCTTCATGAACTCGTCGTGGTTCTTGGGCAGCGGCACGATGTGGCGGATGTGCTTCTCGTCGACGCCGAGGCCCTTGCAGATGTTGAAGAGCTTCATGTTGGCGCTCGAGGGCTGGCCGCCGGTCATGGCGGTGATGTCGTTGTCGAGGATCATGATGACGACGTTGGCCTTCTCGTTGACGCAGTCCAGCAGACCGGTCATGCCGCTGTGGCCGAACGTGCCGTCGCCGATGACGCCAATGGCGGGGAAGATGCCCATCTCGGCGGCTCCCTTGGCCATGGTGATCGAGGCACCCATGCAGACGGTGGTGTCGATGGCACCCATGTTGAAGCCCAGAGTGTAGCATCCGATGTCGCCGAAGACGCGGCCGTTGGGGTACTTCTTCATCACGTCGATGACGGCCTGGTAGCTGTCGATGTGGGGGCAACCCTGGCAGAGGGCCGGCGGGCGGTTGGTGACCACCTCGGGCACCGACGGGCCTTTGGGCATGGGCTTGCCAAGGGCGGCAGCCACTTTCTCGGCGTTCAGCTCGCCGTCGCGGCGGATGGTCTCGTCCAGGCGGCCGTGTACGGGCTTGCCTTTGCCCAGGAAGCCTTTGATGTGCTCCTCGACGAAGGGCTGGCCGTCCTCGAGCACGAGGATTTCCTGCACCTCGTCATAGAGCTTGTTGAGCATGTTGAAAGGCAGGGGGTACTGTGTGATCTTCACCACGGGATAGGGGCACTTGCCGCCGGGGAAGTTTTCCTGCAGGTAGTTGAAGGCGATACCGGTGGTGATGATGCCGCGGCTCTTGTCGTCGCCGGGGATGTACTGGTTGAAGCCGCACTCCTCGCTCATCTTGGTGAACCGGGGCTGCTTGTCGATCAGGTCGCGGTAGAGGCGCTTGGCGTTCACCGGAAGCAGCACGTAGCTCTTGGGGTCGCTGGGGCTGCTGAGGGGGTTCTGGGCGCGGACGGGCTTGCGCTCGACGCCGGCGCGGCTGTGGGCCAGACGCGTGGGGATGCGCATCAGGATGGGGGTGCCCAGCTGCTCGCTGAGGTCATAGCCGGCGAAGACCATGTCGTAGGCCTCCTGCTGGTTGCTCGGCTCAAGCATGGGGATCATGGCCCAGTGGCCGTAGTAGCGGCTGTCCTGCTCGTCCTGGCTGGAGAACATGCTGGGGTCGTCGGCCACCACGATGATGACACCCTTGGTGCCGATGATGGAGGCGTTCATGAAGGGGTCGCCGCAGACGTTGAGGCCCACGTGCTTCATGCAGGTCATAGCGCGCTTGCCGCTGTAGGCCACGCCGATGGAGGCCTCGAGGGCGGTCTTCTCGTTGGCGCACCAGTTGGCCACCACACCCTGCTCTTTGGCCTGTTTGCTCTTCATCACGTATTCGGTAATCTGGGTCGAAGGCGTGCCGGGGTAGCTATTGATGGCGCTGCCGCCAGCATCGATAAAGGCCTGTGCAATGGCCTCGTCGCCCAGTAAAAGGAGTTTTGACATAATGCTGTATTTTTGTTATTAATTTTAACGATTTTATCGAGTGCAAAGATAAGAAAAAAAAACCAATCCGCGGGAATTATTTTTCACCACCCCATCTATACCTCTGTATTCCAAATCAATACACCTATCGGCAGATTATCTCCGATCCACTCTTGTCTTTCGGCACAGCACCTGCCCGGCACAATCGGCGCCCGAAGGCACCCCCTACCCTACCGGTAGCGCATATCAACGATACATCAACG
>JAFVWV010000008.1 GCA_017501495.1 Bacteroidales bacterium
CAGCCCCTCGGCCGGGGCGGGCTACCTGTTCAACAGCGTCTACCGCCGCACCGGCCGCATCGACGTGCTGCCGCCCGACTGGCTGCAGACGAATGATTTACAGCTCTATCTGATGTGCCGCAGCAGCGATGGCCGATGGTCGGCCACGGTGCACGCCACGACGGCCGGCGCCGCCGAAGAACGCAGACATCATAACGATTACAGCAACCCCGACAACCATGGCGACAATCCGTCCTGTGTGCTGCAACACCGTTGCAGCAGCATCTATGACCACCTCCAAGACCGGGGCAGCCACAGCGCCCCCCACTCCTCTCCACCGTGATACAGGGAATAAATAATATTATTCGCCATATCAGAAATCTTTCGTATCTTTGCATTTGATTTTTACACATCGAAATGACGCTACTTATTGTCTTTCTGCTTGGTGCGATGTCTATATCGTTCCTCTGTTCGATACTGGAATCGGTATTGATGTCCACACCGTTGTCGTTTATCACCATGCGCGAGGACGAAGGCTATAAGCCCGCCACCCTGTTCAAAAAGTATAAACAAGACAACGCCCGCGCCATAGCGGCCATACTGAGCTTGAACACCATAGCCAACACCATCGGCGCCGCCGGCGTGGGACGCCAGGCCGCCATAGCGCTCGACAGCGTGCCTTTCGGCGTGGTCAGCGCCGTCACCACAGTGCTCATACTCATCTTCTCCGAGATTTTGCCCAAAACCATCGGCACCAACAACTGGCGCCGCCTGATGGGCTTCACGGCCTACACCATCCGCGCCCTCATCATCGGCCTCTACCCAATCGTGCTGCTCGTGCAGGGGCTGACGAAACTCATAGCCCGCAAAGACGAGGATGAGACCGCCGTCAGCCGCGAAGAGGTGGCCGCCATGGCCGACATGGGCGAGGACGAAGGCGTCATCGACGAGGACGAGAACAAAATTATACAGAATATCATCAAGCTGGGCGACGTGAAGGCCTACGACGTGATGACGCCGCGCGTGGTGGCCGCCACCGCCAAAGAGAGCATGACCCTGCGCGATTTCTACCGCGAAGAGGAGTACAGTCACTTCTCGCGCATACCCGTCTACGCCGAAGAGGAAGACTTCATCACCGGCTATGTGCTGCGCAGCGAGGCCCTCGAGGAGCTGGCCGAAGACCACTTCACCATGACCCTCGGCGACATAAAGCGCACCATACCCCTCTTCAACGAAGAGATGTCGGTGGCCGACATCTGGGACAGCCTGCTGAAACACAAGGAGCAGATTGCGGGCATCATCGACGAGTTCGGCTCTTTCCAGGGCATCATCACCCTCGAAGACATCATCGAGACCATCTTCGGCCTCGAAATCATCGACGAGAGCGACGAGGTGGCCGACATGCAGCAATACGCCCGCGAACGCTGGCAGCAACGCCAGCGCCGATTCAAAGAAATAAAACTCCCGGAATAAAAAACGATTATTGCAGGGATACTATAAATGGCAGCCGCAGAGCAAAGCTCTGCGGCTGCCATTTTAACTACCAATCAAAAGAGAATCAGTATTTCACCACAGGCTCCATCTCCTTGGCCTGGGCCACCATCTTCTCTATCTCGGCAACGGCAGGGATGCGGTTGCAGATGTTCTTCTCGGCGTTGATGGTCTCCATCTTGGCACGCAGGTTGGCGGGCACGCGGTGGCGGAACTCCTTGATGGTGTCGACGCCGGCGGCCTCGAGCAGCTCGGCAAACTGGCCGGCCACGCCCTTGATGCGGAAGAGGTCGGAGTGGTTGGTCCATTTCAGGATGAGCTTCTCGCTGATGCCGGTGGCCTCGGCCATGTGGCGGCGGCCGGTCTTGGTGGCGCATTTCTCGAGCAGGTCGTCGGTGGTCTTGACGCCGGCTGCTTTCAGTTTCTCGGCGTAGACGCTGCCGATACCTTCGATGTCGATAATCTTGTAAGCCATTTTTGATACTTTTTAGGGGGTTAATCTGCTATGGATAACGGCAATACGTTCATTTTATTGCACGATGGCCACATTTTTTGCCGTCGGCGCAATGGCATGTGCCACCGTCCTTGGACGCAGTGCAACCGCTGCAGCCGCACGAGCACCCTCCCCTGCCACGCAGGGTCCGCACCAGGCGGTAGACAGCCCAGCCCACGGCCACCGACACGATAAGAATCACTATGATAGTTTGTGTCATCATTATATTTTTTAATACCACCTAAGACTTCATAGGAAATCCTAATACTCCCTAAATTATCAAACTCCCTATCTGGAAGAAAATGGTGCTCACCACCCACGCCAGACCTATGGTGTAGGCCACCGTGAAGAGGGCCCACTTCCACTTGCCGCTCTCGTTCTTGATGGCCACGATGGTGCTCACGCACGGCATGTAGAGCAGGATGAAGAGCAGCATCGACATGGCGCTCAGCGGCGTCATGTTGCGGCGCACCAACTCGCTGATGCGGCTCTCGTTCTCGGTGCTCTCGAAGTCGGCTTCGAGCAGCTCGGCTTCGTCGCTGCTCGTGGCGTAGACCACGGCCATCGTCGAAGCCACGACCTCCTTGGCTCCCACACCGGCCAGCAGGCTCACGCTCTGGCGCCAGTCGAAGCCGCAGGGTACCATCGCAGGCTCAATGGCTTTGCCGATACGGGCCATGTAGCTGTTCTCGGCCTGCACGCGGCGGTCCTCATGCGTCGGGTAGTAGCTCAGGGCCCAGACGATGATCGAGGCGCCGAGGATGATGGTGCCCATCTTCTTGAGGTATTCCTTGCCTTTCTCCCACGTGTGGCGCAGCACAGCCTTGGCGGTGGGCATGCGGTAGGGCGGCAGCTCCATGACGAACGGCAGGCTCTCGCCCTTGACAAAGAAGCGGCTGAAGAGCTTGGCCATGAGCACGGCCATGAGCATTCCGAAAAGGTAGAGCCCCATGATGACGAAGGCGGCCCACTTGCTGAAGAAGGCACTGACCAGGATGACGTAGACGGGTATGCGCGCCGAGCAGCTCATCATCGGTATGACGAGCATCGTCAGCAGGCGGCTCTTGCGGTCCTCGATGGTGCGCGTGGCCATGATGGCAGGCACATTGCAGCCGAAGCCCATAATCATTGGTATGAAGCTCTTGCCGTGCAGACCCATGCGGTGCATCAGCTTGTCCATGATGAAGGCGGCGCGGGCCATGTAGCCGCTGTCTTCCATGAAGGAAATGAAAAGGTAGAGGATGAGGATATTGGGCAGGAAGACGAGCACAGAGCCCACGCCGGCAATGATGCCGTCGCAGACGAGGCTGCGCAGCGGGCCTTCGCCCATGGCACCGCCCACCACATCGCCCAGCCAGCCGAAGAGGGCGTCGAGCCAGTCCATCGGGTACTGGCCCAGGGCGAAGGTGCAGAAGAAGGTGACGAACATGACCACGAGGAACACCGGATAACCCAGCCAGCGGTGGGTGACCACGGCGTCGATTTTGTCGGTCAGGGCGTGCAGGGTGCTCCGCTCGTTTTTCTGGTAACATTCGGCCAAGGCACCGCGCACGAAGGCATATTTGGCATCGGTAATGGCGCTCTCGATGTCCTGATGCACGTGGGTGTCGCCACCGTGCTCGCGTTGTATGTGCTCGGCATCGTCAACGGTGTGGCGGTGGGCCCTCATGAACTGGTCGGCTATCTGGTCGCGCATCTGCAACACGCTGCCGTCGGGGTCGTGCTGCTGCACATACTGCTCAAGCTGCTTGTCGTTTTCGAGCAGCTTGATGCTGAGGAAACGGGTGGAGAGCGTGTCGCTGAAGCCATGCTCATAGAGGTGCGTGCGCAGCCGCTTGATGCGGGGCTCCAGGTCGGGGCCGTGGTTAACGTGTATGTGGCGGGTCTTGCTGTCGCGTCCTTCGAAGACCTCGATTATCTTGTCGAACAACCGCCCGATGCCCTCGCCGCTGCGGCCCGTGGTGGGGATGATCGGCATGCCCAGCAGCGTGGAGAGCTGCTCAATGTCGAGCCGGTCGCCGCTGCGCTGCAGCTCGTCGTACATATTCAGAGCCATCACCATCGTGATGTCCATGTCGATGAGCTGGGTGGTCAGGTAGAGGTTGCGCTCGAGGTTAGAGCCGTCGACGACGTTGAGTATGATGTCGGGGTTCTTCTCGATGATGTGCTTGCGCACATAGAGTTCTTCGGGCGAATAGGCGCTCAAGGAGTAGGTGCCAGGCAGGTCGACGAGGTTGAACGTGTAACCGCCGTGCTCGAAGGTGCCAACCTTCTCGTCGACGGTCACGCCGCTGTAGTTGCCAACGCGCTCATGAGCGTGGGCGGCGATGTTGAAGATAGAGGTCTTGCCGCAGTTGGGGTTGCCCACCAGCGCCACGTTGATGGTGCGGGCGCGCTCGGCGGCTATATGGTGCATCGGGTCGCTGTCGGGGGCGTCGATGGGACGGTAGTCGTCGTGATTTGCTATCTCGCGCTCGGCTTCCGCCTCGCTGACAATCTCCACCTTGGTGGCGTCGGAGCGACGCAGCGACACCTCGAAGTTCATGATGCGGTACTTGATGGGGTCTTTCAACGGCGCGTTGAGTACGGCCTCGACCGTCACGCCTTTGATGAAACCCATCTCGATTATACGCTTGCGGAAAGCGCCATGGCCCGCTACGCGAACCACCACTCCGCGTTCACCAGTCTGTAATTCAGATAGTAACATTAGTCCCTATGGTTTTAGTTCTTTTGCAAAGATACTCATTTCCCGCCACTTGCAATTATCACCATTATTAGGTATTTAGCCCACGGTACACACGCCACATCCCGCTCTGAGCCCACGCAGTGGGCGACACCCTGTTAGCCGTGGGCGCAAGCCCACGGTATACAAGCCGCACATACACACAGAGCCCGCGGAGCGGGCGACACCCCTGTAGCCGCCGGGCAAAACATTCCCAATCACACTGACGAAAAAAACTTTTTGCCGGTACGGATTTTTTTCGTATTTTTGTACCGTCGTTTCCACCGAAGCCAAAACGGGTTGGCGGCGGGCAGACCGACACTTTGACGATAACAGACACACTGACCTTAGTACAGACCGACACTCTGACATTGACAGACACCATTACGCTGACACAAACGGACACCATCACTCTGAATGACACTATATGGCTAACCGACACCCTGTGGCTGCACGACACTGTGATGGTGCACGACACGATATACATCCCACAAGAGGGCATCGGCGATGCAGAGGCAACCACGGCCAAAGTCTACATCGCCCACGGGCAGATTGTCATAGAAGGGGCCGAAGGCTTAGACGTGACGCTCTATGATGCCGTTGGACGATTGTTGGCCACACGCCGCGACGACTTCGCCGCACTGCGCTTCGATGCTACCTCGTCGGGCGTATACATGGTGCGCATCGGCAATATGCCACCCCGGAAGGTCGTGGTGATGCGTTAAAGCAGATGTGTTGAAACAGATGAGGCCGGGCCGCCCTTTCGGGCGGCCCGGCCTCAATTATGCAGTACAGATACCGTATACAAAAAAAGAGGACATCCCTACGGGAATATCCTCTTTGGTTTATTTGCCTGTGTCTGTACAGACGCCTTATTCGGCTTTGGGAGCCTCTTCGGCAGCGGCCACGGGAGCCTCGGCAGCGGGAGCCGTCTCGGCTTTCTTGGCGCGGCTACGACGCGTGCTCTTGGCCTTCTTGGCACCGGCCTCTTTGAGCATGTTCTCGTTGTAGTCGACGAGCTCGATAATGGCCATGGCAGAGTTGTCACCATGACGGATGCCGGTCTTCAGGATGCGGGTGTAGCCACCGGGACGGTTGGCCACCTTCTGCGATACCTCGCGGAAGAGTTCGTTGACGGCCTCTTTGCTGTGGAGGTAGCTGAAGACGATACGGCGGTTGTGGGTGGTATCCTCTTTCGAGCGGTTGATGATGGGCTCGACGTATACGCGGAGGGCTTTAGCTTTGGCAACGGTGGTCTCGATGCGCTTGTGCATGATAAGCGAGGTGGCCATGTTGGAGAGCATAGCAACGCGATGGGCATGGGTTCTGGACAGATGATTTACTTTGCAACCGTGTCTCATATTCTTTCTTATTCTTTATCAAGTTTATACTTTGCAACATTCATACCAAATTCGAGGTTCTTGGAAGCAACCAGATTCTCGAGCTCGGTGAGTGATTTTTTACCGAAGTTACGGAACTTCAGCAGGTCGCTCTTGTTGAACGACACGAGATCTCCGAGGGTCTCGACCTCGGCTGCCTTGAGGCAGTTGAGGGCGCGGACGGAGAGGTCGAGGTCGGTCAGCTTGGTCATGAGCAACTGACGCACGTGAGCGGTGGTCTCGTCGAACTCTTCCTGCACCGGCTTCGTCTCGACGTCGAGCGTGATGCGCTCGTCGGAGAAGAGCATGAAGTGCTGGATGAGAATGGTGGCAGCCTCTTTGAGGGCCTCTTTCGGGTGGATGGAGCCATCGGTCTCGATGTCGAAGGTGAGATTCTCATAGTCGGTACGCTGCTCGACGCGGTAGTCGTCGACGGCATACATGACCTTCTTGATGGGGGTATGTATGGAGTCGATGGCGATGACACCGATGGGGTCAGTGGCCTTCTTGTTCTCGTCGGCGGGAACATAGCCACGGCCCTTGTCGATGGAGAGCGTGATGTGCAGCTCGGTCTTGGGCTCCATGTGGCAAATCTCGAGTTCGGGATTGAGCACCTGGAAGCCGTTGAGGTTGCTGTTGAGGTCGCCGGCCTTGAAGACGGTCTGCTCCTTGACGGTGAAGGTGATCTTCTCGTGCTCGGTGTCCTCAAGCTGACGGCGGAAGCGAATCTGCTTGAGACGGAGGATGATGTCGGTCATATCCTCGACAACACCGGGGATGGACGAGAACTCATGGTCCACGCCGTCAATCTGTACCGAAGTGATGGCATAGCCTTCGAGCGAAGAGAGAAGGACGCGACGCAGTGCGTTGCCGATGGTTGTGCCGTAGCCAGGCTCCAGCGGACGGAATTCGAATGTGCCGCGGAAGTCATCAGCCTCAAGCATGACCACCTTGTCAGGTTTCTGGAATGATAATATTGCCATTTGTTATCCTTTCTTTCTTTTGTTGTTTGCCGTCTGCCACCTTGGCAGGCGGGTGCCCTATAGGCTATTACTTGGAGTAGAGGTCAACGATGAGCTGCTCGTTGATGGTCTCGGGAATGTCGCTACGCTGAGGATAGCTGACAAACTTGCCGCTCATGCTGGCACCGTCCCACTCGAGCCAAGGATAGTTGTTAGCACGCGAAGCGAGGGCATCGGTGACAATCTCGAGCGACTTGCTGCGCTCGCGTACCGACACCACGTCGCCCTCACGGAGCGAGTAGGAAGGAATGTTGACGACCTCGCCATTGACGGCGATGTGGCGGTGGGATACCAGCTGGCGAGCCTGAGCGCGGGTGCGAGCAATGCCGAGACGATAGACGACGTTGTCCAGGCGGGCCTCGATGAGTTTCATGAGCTCTTCACCGGTGATACCACCACGACGGGAGGCTTCGGCATAGAGTTTGCGGAACTGACGCTCGAGGATGCCATAGGTATATTTGGCTTTCTGTTTCTCGTTGAGCTGGATACCATACTCGGAAACCTTGCTGCGGCGGCGGTTCTGACCGTGCATGCCGGGAGCGTAGGGTTTCTTCTCGTAGCTCTTGTCCGGGCCATAGATAGGCTCGTGGAATTTTCTTGCGATTTTGGTCTTCGGACCTGTGTATCTTGCCATTTTTAAGTTGTTCTTTTTTGATTAATAATTACACACGACGACGTTTCGGGGGACGGCAACCATTGTGAGGCAGCGGGGTGATGTCGGTAATCTCGGTCACCTCAATGCCGCAGGTGTTGATTGCGCGAATTGCAGATTCACGTCCTTGACCAGGTCCCTTGACAAAGACCTTGACTTTTCTTAGGCCCAAATCATAAGCAACTTTACCGCAATCTTCCGCAGCCATCTGAGCGGCATACGGAGTGTTTTTCTTCGATCCGCGGAAGCCCATTTTTCCTGCAGACGACCAAGAAATCACTTGACCGGCATTGTTCGTCAGCGAAATGATGACGTTGTTGAAGGATGCAAAGATGCATGCTCTTCCCTGAGGTTCAACTTTTACGACTCTCTTTTTAGTCGGTTTTGAAGTTTTTGCCATTTCTTTTTTGCTTGATTTTCTTTGTTACTTGTTTACCAACCGCTCCGGTGTCGCATTCTGATCCGCGATTGGGGCGCTACTTGCCATTACTTACTTGGTAGCTTTCTTCTTGTTAGCGATTGTTTTCTTCTTACCCTTGCGAGTGCGAGCATTGTTCTTCGTGCTCTGTCCACGGAGAGGAAGGCCAAGACGGTGACGGATGCCGCGATAGCAGCCAATATCCATCAGTCGCTTGATGTTCATCTGAACTTCGGAACGAAGAGCACCTTCGACTTTGTACTCATCATTGATGATGGTGCGGAGGGCATTCTGTTCGTCATCGGTCCAGTCCTGAACCTTCTTGCCTTCGTCGATACCGGCCTTGGCCAGAATTTCCTTGGCAGTGCTTCTTCCGATACCGTAGATATAGGTCAAACCTATCTCTCCTCTTTTGTTCTTGGGTAAGTCAATACCTGCAATACGTGCCATAGATTCTTTTTCTTGTTGTTTTTAATTATCCTTGTCTTTGTTTAAACTTAGGATTTTTCTTGTTGATAACATAGACCACCCCGTGACGGCGAACCACCTTGCACTCAGGGGATCTTTTTTTGACTGAAACTCTTACTTTCATTGTGTGTAATTATTAATCTTGTTGGTTTTTACTTTTTCCTCTTCTTTTTAGGCTTCGCCTATTTGTGACGGTAAGTGATACGACCTTTCGTGAGATCATAGGGAGACATCTCTATCTGGACCTTATCGCCGGGAAGAATCTTGATGTAGTGCATACGCATCTTGCCAGAGATATGTGCAATAATCTGATGCCCATTTTCAAGCTCGACACGAAACATTGCATTACCCAGCGACTCAATTACTGTTCCATCAAGTTGTATAGATGCTTGTTTTGCCATTCTTCTACTTACCGTGTTTGTTTTTTAATTGTTTTCAATGAATTCGTAGGTTGTCAGGATGTCTGGACCATCCTTGGTGATAGCGACCGTGTGTTCAAAATGAGCGGCAGGTTTGCCATCGCGAGTACGACAGGTCCATCCGTCTTCTTTGGAGAACTTGACATTCTTGGAGCCCATACATACCATGGGTTCGACAGCAATGACCATACCCTCCTTGAGCAGAGGACCTGTACCCTTCACACCATAGTTGGGTACATTTGGTGACTCATGCATTTTAAAGCCGACACCATGGCCGCACAACTCGCGGACCACAGAGTATCCGTTCTTCTCGCAATGCATCTGGACAGCATGTCCGATGTCACCGACTCGGTTGCCCTCCTTGCACAGGTCAAGGCCGATAAAAAGAGCCTCTTTGGTCACTTTCATCAATCGTTTCATCTCAGGTGTGACCTCACCGACCGGAAAAGTGTAGGCCGAATCGGCAACATAACCGTTAAGCTCTATTACACAATCAAGCGAGACATTGTCGCCTTCCTTGATGAAAAGATCGCCAGGAATGCCGTGCACAACGACATCGTTGACCGAAATACAGAAAGCCGAGGGAAAACCCTCGAAGCCCTTACACAAGGGCTTGGCCCCATTATCGCGAATGAACTGCTCGCCGATATTGTCCAAGAAAGCTGTAGTCACACCCGGACGGATATGACGGCCAACCTCCGCGAGAGTTTTCCCGAGGAGGAGGCCGGCATCACGAATAAGCTCTATTTCTTCCTTTGTCTTGAGCAGAATCATTTCTATCCTTTGTTATTACGCCTGAATTGACATGGAGGTACGACCTTTGATGCGGCCGGTCTTGGTCAAACCATCATAATGACGCATCAGAAGGTGGCTCTCAATCTGCTGCAGAGTATCGAGAATAACACCCACAAGAATGAGGAGCGAAGTGCCACCATAGAACTGAGCAAACTGCGTATTGACTCCAAAGAGACGTATAATAGCCGGGAGTATGGCCACTATAGCGAGGAAGATGGAGCCGGGGAGAGTAATCTTCGAAAGGATGCCTTCGAGATACTCTGCAGTTTTCTTGCCAGGTTTCACACCAGGTATGAAACCACCGTTCTTCTTTAAATCATCGGCCATCTGGTTAGGATTGATTGCAATAGCCGTGTAGAAGTATGTAAATACAACCACAAGCAGAGCAAACACAAGGTTATACCAAAAACTGTTGTAATCAGCGAAGTTTCTCGCCCACCAATTATCAGCATTGCCAGTAAAGCCCATGATGGTAATCGGCAAGAACATGATGGCTTGAGCAAAAATGATTGGCATGACGCCTGCAGCATTCACCTTAATGGGAATATACTGGCGAACACCACCATACTGTTTATTCCCGACAATACGTTTGGCATATTGCACGGGAATACGACGCGTACCTTGAACCAAAAGGATGACCAAAAGAATAACAACCAGAAGTACAACAATCTCAACAATAAACAAGATGAGACCACTGTCCTCCCAGCGGGAAGCGAGTTCACCAACCAGTGCGAAGGGTAAACGAGCGATAATACCAATCATAATCAAGAGAGAGATACCATTACCAACACCTCTATCAGTAATGCGCTCACCAAGCCACATCACAAACAGAGTGCCGCTAATCAGAATGATAATGCTGGAGACCCAGAAGAATACCGAGGGACCAGTACCATCAAACGGATAGAAAGCCGTTGACGAGGCACCAAGCTGGAACTGCATATTCTTGATATATGCGGGAGCCTGCATACCAGTAACAATAACGGTAAGAAGTCTCGTGATTTGATTCATTTTTCTACGGCCACTTTCTCCTTCACGCTGCATCTTCTGAAAGTAAGGCACAACCATAACCAACAGCTGGATAACAATCGACGCTGTGATATAGGGCATAATACCCAAGGCGAAAACAGAAGCATTGGAAAATGCACCGCCTGAGAACATATTCAGAAGACCCATCAGGCCTTCAGAGCCCTGCTTCTGCAGTCCTTGCAACTGAGAGGGGTCAACACCTGGCAACACAATATAGGATCCGATGCGATAGATAAGCACTAATCCAATGGTGTACATTATCCTCTTTCGCAGGTCCTCAATTGACCAGATGTTTTTCAGTGTCTGTATAAATCGCTTCATTGTAACAATTTTGTTTTATTCAATAACGGTAGCGACACCACCCTTTTCCTCAATTGCTTTCTTAGCGGTTTCCGAGAAAGCATGGGCGGTGACATTGACGGCCTTCGACAACTCACCACGGCCAAGAATCTTGATGCGATCCTTACCCGAGATGAGACCGTTCTGCTTCAAAACATCGATATTGAAATCGGTGATGTTCTTGGCCTCGGCCAAAGCGTTGATGGTATCGATATTGATACCGACATACTCAACGCGGTTGAGGTTCTTGAAACCGAATTTGGGAACACGGCGATAGAGGGGCATCTGGCCACCTTCGAAACCGACTTTCTGATGGTAGCCCGAACGAGCCTTGGCACCCTTGTTACCACGGGTAGCCGTGCCACCTTTTCCGGAACCGGCACCACGACCGATGCGTTTGGAATGTTTGATGGAGCCTTCTGCGGGTTTGAGATTACTTAAATTCATTATCTTTTTTCCTTTCTTGCTTAACGTGATTAAATTTCTTCGACAGCGAGGAGATGCTTGACACTGTCAATCATGCCCATGATCTGGGGAGTAGCAACAACCTCGCGGCTGTGGTTGATACGACGGAGACCAAGTGCCTCCATGGTACGTTTCTGTCGAGCGGGACGGCCAATGATACTTCTGACCTGAGTGATTTTAAGTTTCTTTTCAGCCATTTTCTTTTCTCCTATATTTAACCGTTGAACACTTTGTCGAGAGAAATACCGCGCAGCTGGGCAACCATATAAGGATCCTTCATCTGGAGAAGGGCATTGATGGTGGCTTTCACGACGCTGTGGGGGTTCGAAGAGCCCTTGCACTTGGCAAGAACATCCTTGACACCGACGCTCTCAAGAACGGCGCGCATTGCACCACCGGCGATAACACCGGTACCAGGAGCTGCGGGTTTCAAGAACACTTTAGCACCGCTGTATTTACCAACCTGCTCGTGGGGGATGGTGCCTTTCAGGACGGGAACACGCACAAGATTCTTCTTGGCATCATCAACACCTTTCTGAACAGCGGCTTGGACTTCCTTGGCTTTGCCAAGTCCATAGCCAACAACACCATTCTCGTTTCCAATAACGACGATGGCAGCAAAAGTGAATGTACGACCACCTTTGGTAACTTTGGTGACACGATTGATAGCGACCAAACGGTCTTTGAACTCGATGTCGCTGGACTTTACTCTGTTAACGTTTAACTCTGCCATGACTTTATTAGAATTTTAAACCACCTTCTCTTGCACCGTCGGCCAAACTTTTCACACGGCCGTGATACAGATAACCATTACGATCAAAAACGACGGTATTGATACCGGCAGCGATAGCACGCTCTGCCACGGTCTTGCCGACCTTGGCGGCCACTTCGCTCTTCGTGCCACTCTTTTCGAAACCCTTCTCAAGCGAGGAGGCTGCGGTCAGTGTCACACCTTTTACATCGTCAATCACCTGGGCATAAATTTCCTTGTTGCTTCTGAATACCGTCAGGCGGGGCATGTCAGCAGTGCCGCTGACTTTGTGACGAATGCGGAATTTAATCTTTGTTCTTCTTATGTCTTTTTTTGTTGCCATGATATACTTCTTTTGGCTTTATAAGGTTTTTTCCTTTTACCTTAATGATTACTTAGCAGCTGCCTTACCAGCTTTTTTACGAATTTCCTCACCCTGGAAGCGGATACCTTTACCTTTATACGGTTCGGGCTTGCGGAGTGAACGAATCTTGGCGGCAGCCAGACCGAGAATCTGCTTGTCGCAGCTGGTCATTGTAATGATGGGGTTCTTACCCTTCTCAGTAACCGTCTCGACCTTGATTTCGGGGGCGAGTTCGAAGAAAATCTTGTGCGAATAGCCAAGATCCATTTCCATAACGTTACCAGTAGCTTGAACCTTATAACCGACTCCGATAACCTCTTGGACGGTCTTGAAACCTTCACTGACGCCTTTAATCATATTGGCAGCAAGAGCGCGATAAAGGCCGTGCATAGCCTTGGTCTCTTTCTCATCGTTCGGACGGCTGAAGTGCAGGACACCGTCCTCGACCTTCATACCAATCATCGGGTTGACGTTCTGGTGCAACTCTCCGAGGGGACCCTTAACGGTAAGCACATTGTCATCAGAAATCTTCACTTCCACACCTTTAGGAAGGTGGATGGGCATTTTACCAATTCTTGACATTTTTTAATCTCCTCTCTTGATTAGCTGATGTAACATAAAACTTCACCGCCGACATTCAATGTGCGAGCCTCTTTGTCGGTCATCAGACCTTTCGAGGTCGACACGATGGCGATACCCAAACCATTGAGCACGCGGGGCATCTCGTCGACAGAAACATACTTACGCAGACCGGGAGTCGAGACGCGTTTCAACTCAGCGATGGCGGACTGCTTGGTCACAGGGTGATACTTCAAAGCAATTTTTATGCTCTGGTTGTGGGCACCTTCGTTCTCGAACTTGTAGTTCAGGATGTAACCTTTTCAAAGAGAATCTTGGTAATCTCTTTCTTGAGTTTGGAGCCAGGGATTTCAACCACGCGATGCTTGGCGGAGATAGCGTTGCGCATACGGGTCAGATAATCTGCAATAGGATCTGTTACCATTTTTATTTTTGATTTTAAGTCTTGTAGTATTGGTGTTGTGCCAACTTGCAAAACTACCAATAAATATTCATTAAATTAATTTCTTACCAGCTTGCTTTCTTCACACCGGGGATGAGGCCTGAAACAGCCATCTCGCGGAAGTTGATACGAGAAATACCGAACTGGCGCATGTAGCCTTTGGGACGGCCTGTCAACTGGCAGCGGTTGTGCTGGCGGATCGGGCAGGCGTTCTTCGGGAGCTTCTGAAGGGCGATGACAGCCTTCTCAACATCTTCGGGCTCACCAGTGCGGACAATCTCTTTCAGAGCGGCACGCTTGGCAGCATATTTTGCAACCATCTTAGCTCTTTTGCGCTCTCTTGCTTTGATTGATTCTTTAGCCATTATGCTTATTTTTGTTGATTCTTGAACGGGAGACCAAACTCTTTGAGCAGCGACATGGCTTCCTTGTCAGTCTTGGCGG
>JAFVWV010000073.1 GCA_017501495.1 Bacteroidales bacterium
GCACCCAACGCCAGGATGGACCCTTAGATTCACTTTTAGTGGCGTCTCTCCGAGACGCAGGCTGTGCAATCACTTGATTTACTCCACACTCGCGTGTGGAGTTATTGAGAGCAATGCCTCTTCGAGGCTTTTCTCAGAAGTCATCATAAAAACCCCGATCCACCGTGCGGGGTTATTGAGAGCAATGCCTCTTCGAGGCTTTTCTCAGAAGTCATCATAAAAACCCCAATCCACCGTGCTGGGTTATTGAGAGTAATGCCTCTTTGAGGCAAATTGCCAGAAGTCATCATAAAAAACGGGTCCAAGGAGCGGCAGAACAGTCGGAAACAGACCCGGAAAAACAGGAATGACAAATTTTTGTTTATATTTCTAAAAAAAGTAGTATCTTTGCAGCGCGAAAAGAAGTGGACATGAGTAGTTTTTTGACAGGAACCGTAAAACGTTTGTCGTTGCTGTACAGGATTTTAGTAATGCTGGCAACATCGGCGCTGATTATTATTATTTTCCCGCATACGCAGCACGGCACGCACTACGACTACAAAGTGGGCGCGGTGTGGCGCGGAGCCGACCTGGAAGCGCCGTACGACTTTGCAGTTATCAAATCGAGCGACGAAGTGAGGGACGAACAAGAGGCCGAACGCCAGAAGGCGATACTCTACTACCGGGTCGACAGCACAGCCCACGAGGTGGCCCTGAGCCGGCTGGAGAGCGGGCGATGGCAGCTGACGAGCGGCGAGGCAAGACGGATGAAACGCCAGATGGACAGCATCTACCGCATAGGCTTGATGGAAGAGCCTGAGGGTGTGGGCGATATGGCCGGGCACGACATCGTGCTGCTCGAGGGCAACATCGGCTCGGTGCACCGCAGCCGCGAATATATATCGCTCGACGACCTGGAGGCCGGACTGCTCAGAGACAGCATCCTGGTGCCGAACCTCGTGGTCGACGCCGCACGAACACAGCTCGAACTCGACTCGCGCCTCTCGCAGGTGGCCTACAGCAGCCAGATGGTGATGGCCGGCGACCACATCATAAGCAAAGGCGAGGAAGTGAGCGAAGAGAAAGCACAGATAATCAAGAGCCTGGAAGCCGAGAACGAACGCCGTTTCAGCGACCACTACAGCCTCTGGGGGCAGATGGCCGGACAGATGCTGCTGGCGGTGATTGCGTTTGTGGCCCTCTATATGTTCCTGAAAAACACACGGCACGAGATACTGGACGACAACCGCAAGGTGACGATGGTGATGCTGACGATGGTGATGATGTCGGGCGTGGTGGCGCTGATGACGAGGGTGAACGCCGACTGGGTGCTGCTGGCGCCGATGTGCCTGGTGCCGATACTGATGAGGGTGTTTTTCGACATGCGTGCCGCACTCTACATCCACCTGACGCTGGTGATCATCCTGGCCAACCTGGTGCCCAACTCGTTCGAATTCATCTTCTACCAGCTCATCACCGGCATAATGAGCATCATAGCGGTGCGCGACCTGGAGCGGCGGAGCCAGTTCTTCGTGCTCTCGGGCGTGATCTTCGCGAGCTACTCGTTCATCTACACGGCCGGTGTGCTGAGTCAGGACACCAACCTGCTGAGCCTGAACGCCGACCGATACCTCATCTTCTTCCTCAACGCGATACTGACACTGCTGGCCTACCCGCTGATCTACCTGTTTGAGAAACTCTTCGGCATGACGACCAACCTGACGCTGATGGAGCTGAGCAGCACCAACAATCCGGCGCTGCGCTACCTGAGCCAGAAGGCTCCGGGCACCTTCCAGCACTCGATGCAGGTGGCCAACATCTCGGAAGACCTGGTGAGCGAGCTGGGCGGCAATGCACTGCTGGCCAAGGTGGGCGCACTCTACCACGACATCGGCAAAACGAAAAACCCCTTCTACTTCACCGAGAACCAGACGAGCGGCTTCAACCCGCACGGGGAACTGGACTACGCAGAGAGCGCAAGGATAATCACAAGCCACGTGACCGACGGTCTGGCGCTGGCTCGCAAATACCACCTGCCGGCCGAGGTGCAGGACTTCATCCGCACACACCACGGCACGACCTATACCGGCTACTTCTACGCCAAGGAACTGGAGCGCCACCCGGACGGCGACTTCGACGTGACGCAGTTCCGCTACCCCGGCCCGCGTCCCTACAGCCGCGAGACGGCCGTGGTGATGATTGTGGACACCGTCGAGGCTGCTTGCCGCAGCATGAAGCAGCACACCAAGGAAGCCACAGACAAGATGATAGACAACCTGGTGGACGGCAAGGTGAAAGCCGGACAGCTGGACAACTGCGCACTGACCTACGGCGACATAGCCCGGATACGCAAAATACTGAAAGAACGGATGATGAGCATCTACCATGTGAGGGTGGAATATCCGACGGTGAAGAAAGAGGTTAAATAAGGTTTAAGGTTTAAGGTTTAAGGTTTAAGGTTTTACAATTAAAACACACAACACAATCAATGATGAACGATGAGAAAAGACTGATCAAGGTGACGTCGCCGCTGCTGCCGTCGTTGGAGGAGTTCGTGCCCTATCTGGAAAAAATCTGGGAGAGCAAATGGATTACCAACAACGGACAGTTCCACCGTGAACTCGAAGCAGCGCTGGCCGAATACCTGGGCGTGGAGTATATCTCGCTGTTCACCAACGGCACACTGCCGCTGATCACGGCTCTGCAGGCCCTGGACATCAAGGGCGGCGAGGTCATCACGACCCCCTACAGCTTCGTGGCGACAAGCCATGCGCTGTGGTGGAACGGCATCAAGCCGGTCTTCGTCGACATCGACCCGACAACGTGCAACATCGACCCCTCCAAGATAGAGGCAGCCATCACCGAGCAGACGGCGGCCATCATGCCGGTGCACTGCTACGGCATACCCTGCGACACGGAAGCCATCGAAACCATAGCCCGGCGCCACGGGCTGAAGGTGATCTACGATGCGGCGCACGCATTCGGAGTGAGGGTGAACGGGACAAGCATACTGCAGGCGGGCGACATGTCGACGCTGAGCTTCCACGCCACCAAGGTGTTCAACACAGTGGAAGGCGGGGCCCTGGTATGCCACGACGCCGAAACCAAGCAGCATATCGACCACCTGAAGAACTTCGGCTTCGCCGGCGAAACGAGCGTCGTGGCGCCCGGCATCAACAGCAAGATGGACGAAATCAGAGCAGCCTACGGCCTGCTGAACCTCAAGCAGGTCGACACGGCCATCGAGGCCAGGCACGCGGTGGCCGACCGCTACCGCGAGGCGCTGCGCGGCGTGAAAGGCGTGAGGGTGTTTGAAGACATGGCAGGCGTCAGGCACAACTACTCCTACTTCCCCATACTGATAGACGCCGAAGAGTACGGCATGAGCCGCGACGAGCTGTACTTCAAAATGAAAGAGCAGAGCGTGCTTGGGCGGCGCTATTTCTACCCGCTGATCAGCACATTCGACACATACCGCAACCTGGAGTCGGCCAAAGCCGGGAACCTGCCGGTGGCGACGCGCATGGCCGACGAGGTGATCTGCCTGCCGATGTACTACGGTCTGACAGACGAGGATGTCGAGCGAGTACTGGAGTGCATAGTTAAATAAGGTTTAAGGTTTAAAGTTTAAGGTTTAAGGTTTAATGACAGTCAAAGGTTAAAGCACACAACACAGAATACGATGGCAAAGAAACTCATGCTTTTAGGAGGAATAAGGTATCTGCTGCCGGTCATCAAGGCCGCGCACGAGCAGGGGTACTATGTCATCACCGCAGATTATCTGCCAGGCAACATAGCCCACAAATACAGCGACGAATACGTCAACGTGAGCATCATCGACAAAGAAGCCGTGCTGAAAGCCGCACAAGAAAAGCACATAGACGGAATAATGTCGTTCGGCGTCGACCCGGGAGTGGTGTCGGCAGCCTACGTGCAGGCCAAGATGGGGCTCCCCGCCTTCGGACCATACGAATCAGTGTGCATACTGCAAAACAAAGACCGCTTCCGTGCATTTCTGGCCGAGAACGGCTTCAACGTGCCCAAAGCCAGAAGCTATTCAGACCTTGCCGAGGTGACGAAAGACGCCAAAGAGTTTGAATACCCGGTCATAGTCAAGCCGACCGACTCGGCCGGTTCGAAAGGTGTATCGAGAGTCGACGGCCCCGAAGCCCTTCTGGCGGCAGCCGGATACGCGATGGACAAATCCTTGTCGGGGAAAATCATCATTGAAGATTTCATCGAGAAACAAGGCTGCTCGTCTGACACCGACAGCTATTCGGAAAACGGAAACCTGAAGTTTGTAAGCTTCAACGCACAGCACTTTGACCTCAAGGCGGCCAACCCCTACACCCCCGCCGCCTACAGCTGGCCGTCGACATTCACCGCTGAGCAGGAGAACTACCTGACATCGGAAATACAGAGGCTCATCGGCCTGCTGCAAATGAAGACCAACATCTACAACATAGAGACCCGAATCGGCACCAACGGGAAACCATACATCATGGAGCTCACACCGCGCGGCGGCGGCAACCGCCTGTGCGAGATGCTGCGCTTTGCCACAGGCACCGACCTGATTACACCGATGACACGCTACATTGTAGGCGACTCGGTGCCGGCTGTCGAACAAAAGCCATACCTCGGCCACTGGGCCGAGGTGATTCTCCATGCGGAGAAAGACGGACGGTTTGAGGGAATAGAGATAGCTGCAGGATTCAAAGGCGAAGTGGTGGAAGAGGACCTGTGGGTTGAAAAGGGCGAAGAAGTCCATTCATTCATGGGCGCCAACGACGCCATCGGCACACTGGTGCTGAAGTTCGACACGAAAAACGAAATGACCGATACGATAGAGAATATACATTCGTGGGTCGGAATCAAAGTGAAATAAGACACAGGACAATGGAAATAGGCGGATACTTTGAATTGGAGCTACCACGGGGTGAGCATTACCACAATACCGGCATCAGGCTCAACACAGCCCGCAGCTGCATTGAATATGTGCTGCGGCTCCGCAGCTACCGCAAGGTATATATCCCCTATTTCACTTGCGAGACAGCGGTGCAACCTTTCAAGCTCCTGGGTGTCGACTACGAATTCTATACAATCGACAGCAAACTGGAACCTGTCACACTTCCTGCCCTGAAAGACGGCGAGGCATTTCTGTACACCAATTATTTCGGGCTGAAGCAGGATTGCGTCGAACGGTTGGCGATGCATTTCGGAGAACGGCTGATTGTCGACAACGCCCAGGCTTTTTACGCCGAGCCCATACCCGGGATAGACACTTTCTATTCGGCACGCAAATTCTTCGGAGTACCGGACGGGGCTTATCTATATTGCACAAAAGAGCCGGATCCGGTGCCGGAGCAAGACATATCATATCAGAGGATGAGCCACCTCTTGAAAAGAGTTGATATGGGGGCGGAATCGGGATACAGCGATTTCAGGCATAATGACGACCTATTGGCCGGACTGCCCATAATGAGGATGTCCAGGCTAACCGAACGGCTATTGGGCTCCATAGACTATCAATCTGCAAAAGAAGCCAGACGCAGCAACTACAAACTGCTGGAAAAAGGATTAGGCAGATACAACAAATTGGTATTGACGCCGCCTGACGGCACAGTACCGATGGTGTATCCATTCATGGCCGACGATGCCAATCTGAAACAAAAACTGATCGGCAACAAGATATTCGTCGCCACCTATTGGCCAAATGTTTTTGAATGGTGCGCAAAAAACACTTGGGAGTACACATTGGCGGAGCAAGGCTGCTTCCTCCCCGTCGACCAACGATACGGCAAGTGCGAAATGGAAAGAATAATAGACACTATACTTGGATAGACATGCAGAAGACCGTAATATTTAGAGATTTTGAAGAAAGAGACATAGACTTCGTGTACCGTTGCAAAAACGATACAGAGCTGAACAGTATGATTGTCGGCCCCTATCATCCTTTCACCTATAAAGAGGCGGAAGACTGGGTGCATGGATGTATGGGCGAGCATGAGAACTTCAAGTTTTGGGCGATTTGTCCCAATGACAAAGAGCAAAACATTATAGGCTGGACC
>JAFVWV010000074.1 GCA_017501495.1 Bacteroidales bacterium
GGCCGAGGTGGACGCCTACGGCGTGCTGCGCGTGCGCTTCGACCGCTGCCGCCCCGAGCAGCGCGCCTACGCCTACGACGAGGTCTTCCTCTACGCCTACAGCCCCTCGGTCGGGGCGGGCTACCTGTTCAACAGCGTCTACCGCCGCACCGGCCGCATCGACGTGCTGCCGCCCGACTGGTTGCAAACGGATGATTTACAGCTCTATCTGATGTGCCGCAGCAGCGATGGCCGATGGTCGGCCACGGTGCACGCCACGACGGCCGGCGCCGAGTCCGCCATACATAATAAAAACCACAATTTGCCGTTATTGTCGGCAAAAGATAACAACGATACCACACCATGGCAGACGACAAAGCCTTTTTCGACCGCACCGAGCAACTTCTTGGTTGCGCGGCAATGGAGCGCCTGCAGGCCTCGCGGGTCCTGCTGTTCGGTGTCGGCGGAGTCGGAGGATGGTGCGCCGAGAGCTTGATACGCAGCGGTATAGGCCACCTGACCATCGTCGATAGCGCGCCCAAGGGCACCATGATGCCCGTCACCGCCACCTTCGGACTCACGCTGGCAAGCCTCGTGATACGCGATGCGGCAAGGCGTTGAGTGGTTTCTGATTGTTTGCTTTTTATTCCTTTTTCTCTTCGAGGGCTTCGCTGATGTTGATCACGTGGTCGGCGAGTTTCTCGTAGATGGCGTAGAGGTTGCTGTAGGCGTTGCCGACGTTGTAGTCGTAGCGGTTCGATTTGAGTGCTTCGAGGTGCTCGTTGCGCAGACGGTCGCGCAGGTGGTTGATTTCTTGCTCCACGGAGTGAGCGGTGTCTATGTCGGCGTGGTCGTAGTCGTGGAGGTTGGCGTCCATGATGTCGAGGGCGCGCTGCACGAGTGCGCTCATCTGGTCGAGGTTGGCGTTGAGGGCGTCGCTGAAGTGGGCTGCGTCGGCGCGCTTGCTCTGGCGGATGAGGGCTATGTGGTAGATGTCGTCGCCGATGCTTTCGAGGTTGTCTGAGATGCGGAGCATGGAGGAGATGCGCTGCGAGGTGTGCTGGCTGACGCCGCTGCTGCCGAGCTGTGTCAGGTAGCGGGTGATTTCCATGTCCATGTTGTCGGTGATTTGCTCGTAGTGGGCTATGCGCTCGAAGGTGTGGTCGAAGTCGTCCTGGCTTTTGGCGGTGCGCAGGGCCGGCAGGAAGGTGTACATGCGGAGCACGCGTTTGGAGAATTCCTCGATTTCGAGTTTGGCGCTCTGCAGGTTGAGCTCGGCGGTGCTGAGCAGGGCAGACTGGATGTATTTGAGGCGGAAGGGCTCGTCGTCGGTGTCGGTGTTTTTCTCCTTCACCATGTGGTTCACAATCTTGATTATCTGCGGGATGAAGAAGGCGAGGAGGATGGTGTTGCCGACATTGAAGAAGGTGTGGAAGAGGGTGATGGCCATGGGCATGTCGTGCGGGAAGATCTGGAGGATGAGGTTCATCATGGGGCGGAAGAGGATGAGGGTGATGACGACGCCGACAACGTTGAAGAGCAGGTGGGCGCGGGCGGCCTTTTTGCCGGCGGTGTTGGCCACGACGGCGGCTATGTTGGCGGTGATGGTGGTGCCGATGTTCTGGCCCATGACGAGGGCCATGGCCACGTTGAAGTCTATCCAGTTGTTGTAGCACATGACGAGTGTGATGGCCATCATGGCCGAGGAGGACTGGACGATGCAGGTGAGCACGGTGCCGATGGCTATGAAGAGCAGGATGGACCAGAAGCCGTAGTGGCCGAGGGAGGCGAGGGTTTGCAGAAACTCGGGGTATTCCTTGAGGTCGGGCATGGCGGCTTGCAGGAGGTCCATGCCTACGAGCAGGAGTGCCAGTCCGATGACGGTCTGGCCGATGGACTGCATGCGGTCGCGTTTGGAGAAGATAAAGATGAGGCTGATGGCTGCGATGAGCATGGAGAGGGGCAGCCCGCTGCCGCCGTCGCCGAGGCCGAGGAGGGTGATGAGCCATGCTGTGGCGGTGGTGCCGATGTTGGCGCCCATGATGACGGCTATGGCCCCGGAGAGCGACACCATGCCGGCGTTGACGAGGCTGACCACCATGACGGTGGTGGCCGACGAGCTTTGGATGATGGCTGTGATGGCGGTGCCGGTGAGGATGCCGCTGACGGGGTTGCCGGTGAAGTGGCCGAGGATGGTGCGCATGCGGCTGCCGGCGACTTTCTGCAGGCCCTCGCTCATCATTTTCATCGAGAAGAGGAATACTGCCAGCGCACCGGCGAACTTGATGATAATCAGTAGGATTTCTGTTACTGTCATAGTGGTTGTTTTTGTAGTTTTCTGACCGCAAAAGTACCACTATGATGTTTCAAAACGGTTACAAAATGGTTAAGATATTGTTAAGTTTTTTCGGAGATGAATGCTCCCGCCTGCGGCCGAGGGTTCCACCGCAGGCGGGGAATAATCAGCAGCAGTCGTGGTCGTGGCAGTGGGAGCTGCGGGTTTCGAGTTCGAGGGTGCTGTGGTGGATGCCGAGGGAGTCGAGTAGCTCCTTGACGCGGTCGGTGACCTCTTCGAGCTGGGTGGCTTCGGGGATGACGATGTGGCAGGTGAGGGCGGTCTCGGTGGTGGAGATGGCCCAGACGTGGATGTGGTGCACGTTGAGCACGCCGTCGAGTTCCTCTATGTGGTGGGCAATGTCGTCGACGTCGAAGCCTTCGGGCACGGCGTCGGTACTCATGCGGAGGCTCTCGGAGAGGAGCTCCCAGGTGGAAACGAGGATGACGACGGCGATGACGAGGCCGATGATGGGATCGACGACAGTCCAGCCGGTGTACTTGATGACGACACCTGAAACAACGACGCCGACGGAGACCAGCGTGTCGGCCAGCATGTGGAGGAAGGCGCCGCGGGTGTTGATGTCGTGCTGTTGCTGGCGGCTGAGGGCCCAGGCGGTGAGACCGTTGATGACGATGCCTATGGCGGCGGTCCAGATGATGAGGTCGCCGCTGACCTCGCCGGGGTTGAAGAACTTCTGCACGCTCTCCACCATGATGGCGCCGACGGCGACGAGGAGGATGATGGCGTTGAGGAGCGAGATGAGCACCGAGGCTTTACGGTGGCCATAGGTGAAGCGCTTGGTGGCGTGGCTGGAGGCCAGCTTGAGGGCTATCATGGCCAGCAGCAGCGAGAAGACATCGCTGAGGTTGTGTCCGGCGTCGGAGAGCAGACCCAGGCTGTTGCCGACAAAGCCAGCGACGGCCTCGACGATGACGAAGAGCAGGTTGAGCGCGACGGCGACAATATAGATTGTAGACAATTTCTCTATCGCGTGCGTGTGGTGGTGATGGTGGATACCGTGGTGGTGCTCATGTTCGTGTTCGTGGTGCTCATGGAGACCGTGTTCATGCTCGTGGTGGTGTTCCATAATTTTGATGGTTTTATGTTCTGATTTAGTTTGAAATTTCATTTTGCAAAAGTACTAACTTTTTTCGACATGTAGATGTCACCAATGGTGGTGAGTATGGGCTGTAAGGTTTAGGGTTTAAAGTTTAAGATTTAAAGTATATAGTGTTGATTTATAGTTGTTATACTTGCCGTTCGCTGTGGCTGCGTTTCTATGCACACATCCGGTGGACGTGGCGAATATGGAGTTTAATGGGATTTTAAAGGGCGTTTCTTGTAGTTAAAAATTATTAAAAAAGTGCTATCATGTTAGACTTTTGGCCAAAATGTGGTTATATGTATATATGAAAACAACAAAAAAGGCGAAATAACGTTAATGCAAAAAATAAACACAGTGAAAATGAAGAACACATCCTTTGTAGTCCGCTGCTGCATGATGGCGGTGTTGATGGTGTCGGCCATGGGTGCCGCACAGGCACAGAACGAGCGCGCGACGCTCAAGAAGGCCGAGGGTCTGGTGGCCCAGCGGCAGTATGCGTCGGCTTTTGCCATGCTGGACACGCTGGACCCCACGAACGACCGTCCGGCGGTGCTGGCCATGAAGGCCGACATCGTGCTGCACTATTTTGCACAGAGCATGAACCACATGGTTTTCTCGCTGGTGGACCTGAAGAAGGGTGAGAGCCTCGACTCGGTGCGCCGCAACTTTGAGATTGGGGATGTGTTCGCCTTCGATGTGGACAGCCTCTCGCGCCGTCTGCTGGCCTCTCACCCCGGCGACCAGTCGTTGCTGTCCACCCATGCCGCCTACCACAAGGCGCTGCTCGACGACTATGGCGACGATTTGTGGATGTCATACCTCACCCCTCAATGCAAGGCCCTGTTGCAACAGGCCACGGAGAGCGTCGACGCCTGTTCGCAGATGGGGTATCTCTACACCTCGGACGAGGCCATGGCCGACAGTGCCGCCTGTTACTTCCGCCGTGCCGTTGCGTTGCAGGACACCCTCTGGGAGGCGCACTACAACCTGGGCGTGATGGAGTACCAGCTGGGACACAACGACAAGGCCTTGGCCCATCTGGAGCGCGCATGGAAGGGCTATCGGGTGCCGCGGCTGAAAGGCGACGCCGCACGCGTGATAGCCATCATCTACGACCAGGCATTGAAAAATACGGCCAAGGCTGAGCACTACTACCGCCAGGCCGTTGCCGACGACAGCACCGACGTCACCAGCTGGGGCTTCCTGCTCGATTTCCTGCTGCGTCGGCAGTCGGCGCAGGGCGATGTGCTCCCCGTGTTGCGGTCCGGTTGGCATGCGGCTGTGCAGAGCGACAATCCGTTTGACGAAACGGGTTATATTATCGGCCAATGCATGAAAAACGAGAAAGGGAGCATGGCCATCGCGTTCCTGCAGTCGCGTTGCAACGAGACGAAGGACGACTTTGAACTCGGCATCTGCCACCTCTACCTCTTCCAGCTAATGGAGAAGGGCGGCGAAGACATAGCCCACCTGCGCAAGGCCGTCGAATGCTTCGAGCGCGAAGGTGCCCCGGAGAATTTCCTGAACTCGCTGCGCGAGGCGCTGAAGGAGGCGGGGAGGTAAGTTTCTCTTTGTGTCGGCGTGTTTGTACGGCCCGCTGTTGTAGCATCATAAAAATGTATTAAGGATGCCACTACACAATAAAACTGTTCAATCCTCGTTATTTCAAGAAAAAAATAAGGATGAAAAAGGCATTTGTTCTTCTCTCCATTATGGCTTGTATGGCTATGGGGGCATTGGCTCAGGCCCCGAAGGTCTACAACGAAAGTCTCGATGCAATGAAGCAGATCCGCGAGGCCACTGCGCTGGCGCGTGAGACGGGTCGTTATGTCATGTGCCAGGTAGGTGGCAACTGGTGCCCATGGTGTCTGCGCTTCGCGGAATTTGCAACTAATGACAGCGTCATCGCCCCTCTGATGGCAGAGAACTATGTATATATCCATGTCAATTATTCCAAATCCAACAAGAACCTTGAGGCTATGAAGTATCTGGGCAATCCCGGCCGTTTCGGCTACCCGGCCTTCGTGGTGCTCAACGAGAAGGGCGAGCCCATCCATATTCAGGAGAGCGAGAGCCTTGAAGAAGACAAGGGCTACAGCCGCAAGCGGGTGGAGAAGTTCCTCCGCCTGTGGAACAAGAAAGCCGTAGAGGCTGATGTGAAATGAATCTGTGTGTGGCGCAGGCGCCACGCAGCAAGACAAATCTTTCGCCCTTTCCTTAAACTTTAAACAATAGATCTTAACTGTTAATAGCGGTGAGCCCACCGCGGTTGCCGACGACGAAGAGCGAGGGCTCGTCGTCGCCGTGGCGGTATTGGTCGAGGAAGAGAGGGAAGCCGACGGTGAAGCGGTCGCAGCGGAAGGTGTCGCCAGGGGCGAGCTTGGATTTGATGCTTTCTTCCACGCGCCAGCGCCCCTCGCCGAGGTGGCGCAGGGTGCAGCGGCGTCCGGGGTTCCACTCGATGGTGATGAGTGCGTCGGCAGCTATGTCGTTGGCCGTGATGGTGGGGGAGGAGAGGCGGTGGCTGCTGCGAGCCGAGGGAACGGAGCAGTAGTCGGACACGAAGGTGCGCCAGTCGGCGAAGCCGATGAAGCGTGCCAGGATGTCGAGGGTGCTCTCGCGGATGGTCTGGTAGCCTTCGACATAGCCCCAGATGCGCTCGAGGGTGGAGACGCTGACGGTCTGGTGCAGGCGTCCCTGGATGCATCCGGAGAGGAAGGCGAAGTCGGTGGAGGTGCTGACGCGATGGTCGGCGGCTTCCTCGACGAGGGTGCGCAGGATGTTGATGTTTTGGTTGGTGTCGGACATTTGGGTCTTAAGGTTTAAAAAGAATTAAGGTTGGTGCGCAGGCGGCCTGCATGCGGCAATGTAGTGCAGGGGGAGGGCATTCTCCGTTTTCCGGGTGCAAAAGTACGAAGATTTTTTGTTTCTTAATTGTTTCTTTTGAAAAAAATTGTTGGTGGTTTGTGATTTAATTAATATTTTTGCGTCATGTTTGACGAGGATGAAATCGATAGTTCGGGACGCGTAATGCCACAAGGCTCAGTGGATTATCTCTCTTCCGACACATTCACCGATTTTGTGGAAGTGCCGTCGTCGGGGTATAACCGGCTGGTGCGTGGGGTGCGTTATGGGCGGTATTTCATGCTCAAGGGCCTGAAGACGGAGTATGCGGGGGACGAGGTGTTCCGCACGTTGCTGCGCAAGGAGTTCGAGATTATTGTGCAGATGGACCATCCGAATATCGTACGAGTCTATTCGTTGGAGGAGGTTCGGGGTATAGGGTTGTGCATCGTGATGGAATATGTCGACGGACAGCCGCTGGACCGTTGGCTTGCCACGCAACCTTCGTTTCGCATGCGACGCCGGACCGTGGTGCAGCTGCTGGAGGCAATGAGCCATTGGCATACGCGGCAGGTGGTGCATCGCGACCTCAAGCCGAGCAACGTGCTGGTGACGAGGAACGGCGCCAACGTGAAGGTCATCGACTTCGGGTTGGCCGATGCCGACCAATATGCTGTGCTGAAAGAGCCAGCCTACACGCTGAGCTACGCTTCGCCGGAGCAGCTACAGGGTGGTCCGCTGGATTGCCGGTCGGACATCTACAGCTTCGGCCGCCTGTTGGGGCTCTTTTTCCCCCATCGTTACCGTATGGTACGTGCCCGCTGCTGCCGCCATCGTCGCGAGGCACGCTATGGGTCGGCAGAGGCTGTGTTGTCGGCCCTGCGTTTGGTACGCTGGCTGCCGTACGCAGGAAGCGTGCTGCTGGCGGCGTTGACAGTATTCCTGCTTCACACGTTGTTGCATTACAATTGCGGCGAGTTTTCCTATCATGTGGCGGATGGGCAAGTGCTGAAGATGAGGATTGTGGACTCCGAAGCCCATGTGGTGGGAGTGGACACGCTGAGCGGCGACCTTGTGCTGCCCGAGAGGGTGCGGCATGGGCTCTTTTCCTATCCCCTGCGCGAGATCGACGAGCGCGCCTTCTTCCAGTGCTTCGGCCTCACCAAAGTGCGCTTCCCCTCCACCCTGCGGCGCATCGACGACGAGGCCTTCGCTTCGTGCACCTCGCTCGGCGACACCCTTGTTCTAACCGAGGGGCTGCAATACCTGGGCGACCACGTCTTCGACAACTGCGAGCAGATCAAAGCCTGCCGCGTGGAAAGCCGCCACCTGCATCTGAAGAAGGAACCCGACAAATACGGGCGCTTCGGCAACACCATCTCGATGAAGGATATTATCGTCTCCAACACCGTCGACACCCTTTGCGAGCACCTCTTCGAGTGGGCCTATTGGGGGGTGAAGGACATCTGGATTGAGGAGGGTCTGACGCATTTGGGCGAGCGCTCGCTATCGGAACTTTACAACCTGGAGTGCATTCATTTCCCGACGACGCTGAGGAAAATTGATCGAAACTGCTTCTACGGCTGTGGCATCCGTCGTTTGGTGATTCCCGACCAAATCGAGGAGATAGAAGACGGGGGTATAGAGTTGCTCTTCAATTGTCGTTATGTAGAGTTCGGAAGAGGTTTGAAATATCTAGGTGCCGCCAACCTCTATGGTTGGCGCAATCTGGACACCATCCGCTTCCGCTCTATGGAACCTCCCAAGGTGACCGCCACGACGTTCAACTTTGTCCAGGAGGCGCCCAACCCGAAAGTGCTTGTACCGGCGGAGGCGCTGGAGAGGTACTTGGCCGACAGCAACTTCGCGAAGCTGAATATCGAGGGGTATTAGTTTGTTTTTACGATAACAGGGATAACAGTGGAAACGCTGACTTGTGTCTTGAAAAAAAATTTTGCCATTTTATAAATTGTTTGTATTTTTGCATCGTCAAACGTCAGGTACCGAGAGGTAATGGCGGACGACAGACATATTGGAAAGACGTTGAGTTAGAGACGTTAATCTGCGGTGTACCGAATCTCGCAAATTCACAACCAACTGCACGATAACGCAATGACCGGCGTCCATGTGTGTGATATACATAGTAATCCTATAGTATTTCATTACAGCGTGGGCTCTGACATTGCTTATCTTCAGTTGGTAGGCAATGCGAGAGCCTCGGTACACGGGATAAGCAAGACAGTTTATACCCGCGCTTCTTTTTTTATGTGTCCTGACCGTCATCCTCGGCGCTATAGCGGCGGGTATGCGTTTGATATATAGTGGTATAGAAAAAGAAACGAAAAAGAAACAGATATGCAGGTGGAATAATTGTTAATTTTGCACACAGAAAAACAACACAATTCCTAATAATCCAAAAACACAAATATGGGACTCATCAACAACATCAAAGATGCCTTCAACAAGGCTGAATTTACCGTAGCGCCGAACAAGAAACTCAAGACCCTCTCGGCCGATTTCCTCAACGCCTTCGATCTGCAGCTGGCTTTCTACAAAGGCCAGAAGCTTGCCGACCCCGAGATGACCCTCGCCGCCCTGAACAGCAAGACCTCCAAGGAGGTCAACACCAAGGCCGACGGCTTGAAAATCAAAGGCTCGACCAAAGTGGGCGATGCCGAGAAACTTTTCGACCAGAACTTCGGTGTCACCGTGCAGATCAAGGACAAGGACGGCAAGGTTTGCGTTCCCAACAACATCACCATCGGCCAGGCCGCACGCGGAGAGTACAAATGAGATTCGAAGCCACATCCAGCGAGGCAGCCCTGGCCGCCAACGGCAAGATTATCAACGCCGCCACCCCGTGGCACCTCATCGTCGACACCGACGCCGAGATCATCGCCGTGCGCAAGCGCAACCTGTCGATGATCGGCGTCGACGAGGACGTGCTGGCGTTCCGTTTCATCCGCCGCATCCGCATCGACCAGCACCTCATCGGTGCCGACATCGAAATCAAGGCCGTCGGCGGCACCATCACCGCCTACTGTCTCAGCAAGAGCGACTGCCGTCGCATCAAGGAGATACTGATGGACTACAACGCCACCAAGCGCGGCAAAGGAATTATATTTGCATAACAATAACCCTTTTTATTAACCCATTAAAACATTTTTAAATTATGGCAGACATCAAAATGACCGGCAACATGAAGGTGAAGACCCTTCGTGCAGAATTCAAGAAAGCCTTTGGCTCGACCCTGCGCGTCTATAACGGCATGAAGTTCGCCGACGACGATGCAACCCTCGCTTCCATCCGCGCCAAAGACGCTAAGGGTGGCGAGCTGACCGTGCGTGGCAACATGCAGGTGGGCAACTTTGAGGACAAGGTGAAGGAGCTCTACGGCATCAAGGTGCAGGTAGCCAACGCCGACGACAGCGCCCTGGCCGACAACAGCATCACCATCACCGCCGCCGGCAAGTAAACCGTTGGCAACAGTCATTGGCAGGCCATGTGCTTGCCAATGACTTTCAACCATTAAAATACTAATAAATAAAACATTATAAGTTATGGCACACAAATTAAAAACAGCATCAAATGGAACAATCTTTTGCTCCAAATGTGGAGGCAAACTAGGTCTTTATGGTGAATGTAACGAAAAAGGACATAGCTTCACAATACAGAAAGATATTATTTTTTGCACAAAATGTGGGAGACGGGCTTCGTATGGAGAATATCCTATAAGTCCAAACCAAGGGTGTTCGGATAAAGGCCATAAATACAAGGTGTTTCCAAATGGAGAAATCCGTTGCACAAAATGCGGACGTGACTATTATTCTTCAGATAGATCCTGTTCTAACTAAAAGAAAATAGCGATGAGACAAAATATTAATAACGATTTGCGGCTAAACTATCTTGTCCAGTCGTTCAAATCAATCTCTCGCAAACCGTTTGAAACGTACGTAATCCAGCGCATCTGGCATCGGTTGGGCGATGACCGTGTGCAGTTTGTCTTTCAGCAGTATGTCAATCGTGGAGAGAAGGACAAGTATGCTTTGGCCGATCTTTATCTGCCGCAGGTGAAGATGGTGGTGGAAGTCAACGAGAAGTACCACTACACGACCGAAGAGCAGAGGGAGCGCGATGCTATACGTAATGCAGAAATAGCCAAGCGTGGTAAACTGGACGTGCGTGTCATCAACTGCGACCAGCCACTTGAAGCAGTCCACAAGGACATCAAGAAAGTGGTGGAGGAAATCCGAAGTCGCATCAAGAACTTGGGCGACAAGTTCGTTCCGTGGGATGGCTATGTCTTGCACGATGCCAAGTACTACAAGAAGAAAGGTTGCCTGAATGTGGACGACAATATCTATGTCCAGACCATCGACGATGCTTGTGACATCTTCGGCATCAAGGCCAAGCACAAAGGCTTCCTTCGTGCTGCAGGTGCCGACATTGACGAAAAGACAATGCTATGGGCTCCCGATGCCACCAATAGATTATGGGAAAACAAACTCTTGGAGGATGGAAATCTCATTGAAGAACGACCGAAAAAAGAGAATGGCTACCCTAACCACGTACTAAATGCTCTGAGTACCTTCGACCATAGGCGTGTTGTCTTCTTCCGCCAGCGTGATGACTTTGGTTTGAACCTCTATAAGTTCGTAGGTGTATTTATGCTTGATGTTGTCCGCACCAAGAAAGAGAACTGCACCTATTGGAAGAAAGTTTCCGACACCTATAAACTCAAATAGCCAACACCATGAGCGTAGAATACTATCGCAAGCGCCTTATCGACTTGCGCAAGGATGTCGCCGACGAGCGTGAAGCCAAGAAAAGAGACAACGCACACTATGCCGACCTCGTCAAACGAGCCTCCACCACCAGCAGCAAGGCCAGCTACCGCAAACAGAAAATCGAGCGTGCCGCCAGTCACGACCGTCGCATCGAGAGTCTGAAACGTGACATCGAACGTGCCAAGGACGACCTGAAACGCGAGCGCGAACGTGCAAAGAAGAAGTGATTGCGTTTACTATTCATTTTCTTTTGAAGGATGCAAAGGATTAAGCAGCGGTTGAACCGCGTCTTCGACGACCGATTGGAGACGCGGCAGTGGGAGAACAAGGTGGACTGGGCTATCATCGGGCTGATGATCATCGGTACCGTCGAGGTGTTCCTCTCCACCTTCGACAGCATCAGCCTGCGCTACGTCGGATGGCTACAGCGCCATCGACTTTTTCACCACTGCGGTTTTCACCATCGAGGTGTCGCTGCGCATCTGGTGCGCCGACCTGCTGGAATTTAGTGGATAGTGTGTGGTGGGTAGTGGCCAGCGTGTCGGCCAATGAATTTTGAATTTCGAATTTCGAATTTCAAGTATATGGGGGCAACGGTGGTGGTGGTCTACTTGAACGTTCTCTCTGTGCTTCAGGCCAAGGATGAGCGTTACTATGCAGCGCTGAAGGTGCTGATGGATTCTATCCTTTAAGGTTTAGGTGTAAAAGTTCGGGATGCAGGCAGACTGCCTGTGTCCCAAAGCTTTTTTTGTTCTGAAGATACAATATAGTCGTGTTTTCTGCGTTGTTGGTGTAGAAAGAACGAAAAAAGAATATAAGATTATGAATATACTGGTTACCGGCGGGGCCGGATTCATCGGTTCCCACACGTTGATAGAGCTCTACAAGGCTGGCCATACTGCTGTGGTGGTCGACAATCTTTCCAATTCCAACCCTGAATCCCTTCGCCGTGTGGCTGAGATAATCGGGGGGGGGAGGTCCCCTTCTACAAGACGGACATCCGCGACCGCGAAGGCCTTGAGCGTGTCTTTGCCCAACATCACTTCGACGCATGCATCCATTTCGCTGGGCTGAAGGCCGTCGGCGAGAGCGTTGAGAAGCCGTGGGAATATTATGAGAACAATATCGGCGGCACGCTGACGCTTGTGGATGTGATGCGCAAGCAAGGCTGCAAGAACATCATCTTCAGCAGCAGCGCCACCGTCTACGGCGACCCTGCCGAGATACCCATCACCGAGAGCTGCCCCAAAGGCCAGTGCACCAACCCCTACGGCTGGACCAAGAGCATGCTGGAGCAGGTGCTGATGGATATACAGAAAGCCGACCCGGAGTGGAACGTCGTGCTGCTGCGCTACTTCAACCCCGTCGGCGCCCATCCCAGCGGCCGCATCGGCGAGAACCCCAACGGCATACCCAACAACCTGATGCCATACATCACCCAGGTGGCCGTCGGCAAACGCAAGGAGCTCGGTGTCTTCGGCAACGACTATCCCACACCCGACGGCACCGGCGTGCGCGACTATATCCATGTTGTCGACCTCGCTGGAGCCCATGTCTGCGCGCTGCAGGCCATCTCACGCCGTTGCGGCATAGGCATATATAACATCGGTACAGGACACGGCTATTCGGTGCTGGACATGGTGAAGGCATTCGTCCGCGTCAACGGCGTTGATGTGCCCTACAGCATCAAACCCCGCCGTGCAGGCGACATCGCCACCTGCTACTGCAACCCTGCAAAGGCGAAGGCCGAACTGGGCTGGGAGGCCAAATACGGCATCGACGACATGGTGCGCGACAGCTGGAACTGGCAACGCCAGAACCCGGAAGGATATGGCGAGAATGGTACGCAGGCATCTTGCCTGCGAAATAGGTGAATTGAACATTAAACATATTCATTAACCCTTTTAAATACATTCAACAATGAAAACAAAAAGATTTATGATGATGTGCCTTGCGGCACTTCTGTCGGTTGGTCTTGTAGCCTGCGACAAAGACAATGACGACACCACCCCGGCTGGTGGCAACAATCCCGGCGGCGAAACGCCCGCAAGCCTCGTGGGCACCTACTGGTACAGCATGGACGGCAACCCCATGACCGAAGCCACCATGACCGCCCTCGAATTCGAGACGGAGACTTTGTGCGCCTTTGGCGTGGCGCACTATACAGCAGACAGCGACGAGCCTGAAGCGGAAATGCTCTATATAGGCACCTACACCTTCAGCGGCACCACGGGCAGCATCCACTTCACCGACACCACTTTCAC